>JAGRCC010000234.1:3125-36828 GCA_020433785.1 Anaerolineae bacterium | reverse complement strand
ATTGATGACGGATTTCAAACGTGAAGCAGGCCGCCCCCGGGAGCCGGGACGGGTTTTCGAATTTCACTTTTACTATCGCTTCAGCCCCGGTGAGGATCCGCCAGAATTGGAAACTCTGCTGGAGTCAATTGTTCAGGCCAACGGTCGTAAACGGCGCGATATTCTGCGAGCGGCGCTACTCGGCGGGGCCCAGCAGGCCGGTGAAACGGCCGATCGGGCCGAGGACAGCGACATTGCCGGCCTGTTCGAGGAGATGTTTGATGATTTCTAGCATTTCGCAGTGTAAATCACTACAAAAGTAAAACTATGCGCGAAATGCCTTAACAGTTGGGCGTTTTGTCATCTGTTTGGCTTATCAGCTTATTACGCCCAACTGTCTAACCCGGAGGCAGTCCATTGAGCCAGAAACGACGATTTTCAGCCCAACCGAAAACGATTCAGCGTGATCTGCGCCGGGTGATCAACGCCATGGACGCTACCAGCTTGAAGATCAGTCAGGATATTTTCGAGGGTACGGCCGAGATCGTCTTTGACCGCAGCGGGCAGCGGTATGTCTTTCGCTGTAGCAAGTATGAGGATGCGCTGGACAACCTGCGAGCCGCCCAGCTGACCATCACCTACTTATGGCGAGCGATGGAAGAGTATGGCGTCACCAGCGAAGCCCAGACTCTGGATCAGGTTTTTGGCCAATTCTTTCTGGGTTTTGCCGCCACCCCGGACGACACCGTGCTGCTATTGGGCAGCGGCAGCGAGGCCTGGTGGCAGGTGTTGGGGGTCGAACAAGACGCTGGCCTGACGGCGGCGCGGAACGCTTACCGCGCTCTGGCCCGCCGGCACCATCCTGATGCCGGCGGCGACCCTGAGGAATTCCAACGGCTGCGCCGGGCGTATGAAGCGGCTGTGACCGCCATCGAGGGCGGCATGGCCTGAAAAATCCCAAACGAGGTTATCACCTTGTGACAGCATCACCTTCTGAGCAAACTCAACCCACGCCTGAGCAGGTCTGGCGATTGGCTCTGGAGCAACTGCATCTGCAAATGACCCAAGCCACATTCGATACCTGGCTCAAAAACACTCGAGTAATATCAACCGAAAACGGCGCCTGGCAAATCGGAGTCAAAAATGAATTTGCCAAGGACTGGCTGGAAAACCGTCTGTTCACCACCATTAACCGGACCATGACCCACCTTACCGGCCAGGAGGTGGAGCTTCAATTTGTGGTTAAACCGGAAAAGACCGTTCGCGAGCCGGCCCCAAACGATTTCGAACTTTCAGCCAACGACCTCATTGTCGCCAATCAAGACAATACAGACTTGGAATATGCCGAGTTTGTACTCCACGTCAAAACCATTGGTGGCAAAACAGGCTACAAACCGATGCCGGACTATTACATCAAGTATTGGAGCCAATATCTGGCCGCCCGCTGGAAGACCGCCGGCAGCCGGGCCTTTCGGCTGCGGCAGATCTTGCTCACGCTCGACATCCGTAAAGTCACCAGCCCGGATTTCACCAACTGGTCGCCCATCATTGAAACCAACTATGAGGAGTTAGGCGATTTGATTGGCGTTGCCCGGGCCGTGATTACCGGCCGGGATGGCCATTGCCAGAAGTATGAGCATGACCGCAAGGAAGGACAGCCTCGCGGCTTTGATTGTTGTGGTCGGCACGAGGCCGACGGCTGCCAGATCAGGCCCAGCATGCGCAGTGGGATTGAACACTGTTATTTTTGGCGGATCGGGGTCCTGGATGTACTCGACGCGGAAGGGTTGGTCGCGACCGATAAACAAGGCAAGACCCGTGGGCACAGGCTTCGACTTCAGGTTTGGCATAGCCTACCCATTTTGACCCCGTTTCAGGTTAGTCATCTGCCCCAACGGCTCCGGGAAAAGCATCACTCCTGGCTGATTGAAGCGGCCCCAAAATTGGGACTTAGCGTCCAGGCCTGGGAGGATACGCCACACACCGTAGAAACCTTTGTGGATCAGGCTGAGGATTATGATCTGGCCCGGATTTTTTATGGTCGCCACCAACTCAATCCCTACAAGTAAATTATTCATGTCATGTGACATGAATACGGGCTGTAAACGGCCTCACCAACTGGATAATTTAATTCGTGCCGTATTGTTACAGCGAACCAGGTTGATATCCGTACATATCGTGATTGCTGGGATTTTAATGAGGAAAAGAGCAAAGAATAAATGATAAATTTCGATTAGGTCAGGCCGCCCCTATTGACCCAACTTTTTTCTGTTGCTAGAATAGTGGCAGTTAGCAGCATCAAAATTGCTGGAGTTGGCAACCTTGATGTTGGACCATACACCTCTGGAAGCCCAATAAGTGAAGTATTCATGTCATGTGACATGAATACTGGCGGCTATGTTTCGATTGGGCCAGCCCTGGTTCCCCTGAAAAGGCGGATGTACGGACGGATTGGCGGTTTATTGTAGATATTGAATGGGCGATGTCAGACACCTCTGGCAACCCTATAAATTTGGACTTTTGACAAACAACCTCACCCAGAGGAGATGAAAATTTGCTAAAAAAAGGAACTGCGCCAAAAAGTAGTGTATGGACATCACTCGATACACGACCCAATTGAAGCAGTTCCGCCAGGAATTATACCAGAACTTTACCAATCGCGCCGATACACTGATGGAATTGGTGGATGCGATCTGTAGCAACCTCACCGCCACTTCAGTCGTTGAACTGAGCCAAACGGCTTGTTTTCGTCGGACCTACAGCAACTTGTTCAAGGCCATCGCCGAGTGGTCGCCGCCGAAGCTGTTGTTGCCCCAGTTGCTGCGGCCGTATCTGCCACAGCCCAAGCAGCGCCCTTTTTGGTTACTGTTGGTCGATGTGACGACCCAGCCCCGACCCGATGGTCGGACCGTGGAAGATCGGGGGCTGGTCTACCAGCCGACGGTGATCAAAGGGAACAAACCGGTGACCATCGGGCATCAGTACAGCACGGTGGTCTTGGGGCTGGAAACGGAAATGAGCGTGTCCCCCAGTTGGGTGCTGCCGCTGCTGACCGAACGCGTGCCCACCAGCCAGGACAAGGAGATGGTGGGCAGCCGCCAGATCGATGCCTTGCTGGATGATCCGCAGTTGCCCTTTGGCCAGGAGTTGTGCGTGGAAGCGGTGGATAGCAGTTACAGCAAACCGACCTATCTGCACGCCCATCGGCGGCATGCCAACCTGGTGACCATCGCCCGGGCCAAAAACAACCGCACCTTCTACCGTCAATTTCAGCCGGAGAGCGAGGTAGACCCGGCCGCCGGGCATCCCACCTGGTATGGTCAGCCGTTCAAGTTATCTGATCCAGCGACCCATCCCGCGCCGGACGAGAGCCTGACCCGTTGGGAAACCAGTCGGCGGGGCAAACGCTACCGGGTCGAAATTCGAGCCTGGCATAATATGTCGATGCGGGGTCATCGGGACATTCCCATGCACCAACATCCCTTCACCCTGGTCTGCGTCACTCGCTACCTTGAAGATGGCACCCCGGCCTTCAAACGACCCTTGTGGTTGATCGTGATGGGCGACCGGCGGGCGGAATTATCGCTGGCAGACATCTATCTGGCTTACCAGGCTCGCTTCGATATCGAGCACTTCTTTCGCTTTGCCAAGCAGAAGTTGCTGCTGACCGACTTTCAAACACCCGAAGTCGAGCGGGAAGAAACCTGGTGGCACCTCACCCACCTGGCCTTTGCCCAACTGTGGTTGGCCCACCCCCTGACCGTGGCCTTGCCTCGGCCCTGGGAGCGCAACCTGCCAGCGATGAAACAGCAGCTCATCTCGCCCACCTTGGTGCAACGAGACTTCGCTCGACTTATTCGCCAGTTGGGGACCCCAGCCCAACCGCCCAAACCCCGGAATATTGCAGCGGGACGGGCGGTAGGGGTCAACTTGCCAAAACGAACCCGGCAACCGGTCGTGGTTAAGCGCAAATCGAGGCCCGCAGCGGCCTGATTTTGGCTCAACAGTTCAATTTGTAAGGTTCTCAGCCAACTCGCTGTTTGTTGGCTTTGCTTTACATTGTCAAAAGTCCAATATAAATAGACTATTCATGTCATGTGACATGAATACAGGCCGCTTGCGGCCTCTTTTTTTGCCTGTAAATTGTTGTCAAATGACAAGAAAAACAGCCGCTACTGACCTCCTGGTCTTGTCAACTGGATAATCTAATCATGTCATGTGGCGACAGCGAGTCAGGTCGATACCCCTATATATAGTATTGTTGGCCAATATTCGACACAGAACGCCATATATAGTGGTTGCCGAGACCTTTAAAGAGAAAAGAACAAAGTGTAAAAGATGAATCATAATAAATACTGATTAGTTCAGGCCAACGTACCCTATTGACCCAACTTTTCTCAGTTGGTAGAATGTTGGCAACTCAACAGATCAACCTTGTCAGAATTGTCAACTTGGCTGTTGGATCATAAAGAGGACATTGTTGTGAGGTCAGTTCGACAACCAACCGATTGGGATGAAGCAGCATTGCTGCATCGGGTCAATCCGGAAGAAAATGAGGCACGCTTCTATTTCGTTTCAGTTGGACCGGCCCTGTTTGACCCCTACGCGCTGATCCGGATGTGGGGGCGCATTGGCGGTTATCAGCGCATGTTGATTACGCCGTGCCAGACACCTCTGGAAGCTCGAAAGCTGGCGACGAAGTTAGTCCAACGACGGCTCAGTCGAGGCTACGAGTTAATCCAGGGCACGACCCTAACCAAGAGCCCGACAGAATGATACATGATGAAGGATTTAAACGAGGTTTGTCTGGTCGAATTGAACGCGATAGATGCGGCTGCACTGCATGGTTCAGCCGGTTCCGTTGTATTTTTGACCGGTCAGCTATACCGTAAAGTAGACGTTAAGCATCCACGCCTTGCCCGCTTCAGTTTGAAGAATAAGAAGGGGCTTTTTTTCGTGAAAGTCTATAAAGCTTCTCTAGTTGATCTGGCCAAAGGTTTTGAAGAGGGCACCGAACTGGGTGTAGTGGGAGAGATGCACAGCTTTGTCAGCCGCCGTTGCAAAAACCATCACGTTTTTATCAAAGCGGCGGCGATTTTTCCGTTGAGTGACCTGTATGCAGGCTGGATCGTAAGAATTAATAACGGTAAAAGCGATCTTGTGATAAGTAACGATGGATCAACCAGACAAGCCCAGTGAACAGCAATCGAATACAGAGCAGGTAGCCAGAGACATTGCCCGCCAATTGCAGGAAACGAACCCAGAGGCGATTGAACAGATTGGGCTGATAGTTAGAGATTGGGGCGGAGAAAGTCAGGAATTCTGGCAAGAGGCGCTAAAGACTGAAACGGAGCGTGGTTTGTTGGTGCGAGATGGCAGTGGGCGGCGCACACCCGGTTGATTTATCTGGATAATATATCAGTGAGTAGTACAAAGGCCAGCGCTTGCTGGCCTTTGTATTTATTGGGCTAAGAAATCAGCAGAATAGCTTGCTTTAGTAGACGCTTTGTTGCCACAAATTATAGTTGACTCGTCACAGCCTCATAAGTGTGATAAAATGGACAAAGACAAAAAGACCCCTGGTCGCCAAACCGTGAGGGGTCTTTCGTGGATTGTTTATGACCAGGTCTTAGTGCCTCCGGCCACATTTTTTATTGTAATGATATAGTAACACATGTACGCGACTGGGTCAAAGGCGACACCGATATAGAGCAAGACAATGGAACTGAAAACCGGCCAACTGATTACCGCTCCTTTTTTACCTGCAATGGCGGAAGTGAAGAAATTTGAGTCTCGCCTGGGCTATTACCGCCTGGAACTATTGTTGAAAGACGGCAGTAACCAATATCTCTCCCAAAATATCACCACCAGTCAATTAACTCAGATTCAAATCGCCGAGCGTAATCCGGTCGCTCTCACTGATAATGCGGAGGACTTTTTCTTTCTCATTGAGGCCCACCGCCTGCGGCTAGCCTACCAGTTTGATCCGCAACTGGCCGTCAGTATTTCTCAGGTTGACCCGCTACCTCACCAAATTGAAGCCGTTTATCATTACGTACTGGAGTCGCCTCGCATCCGCTTCTTGATAGCCGACGATCCCGGCGCAGGCAAAACGATTATGGCCGGGCTGGTACTGAAAGAACTGCAATATCGGCGCTTGGTTCGCCGGGTATTAATCGTGGCCCCAGGTCATCTTAAGTATCAGTGGCAACGTGAGATGAAAGAGCGCTTCGGCCTGTCGTTCGCCATTGTCGACCGGGCCAGAATGGAGTCGGCTTGGGGCGAGAATGTGTGGGAGGAGCGTGACCTGTGTATCACCTCGATTGACTTTATTAAGCAGGATTCAGTTCGCTCCACCTTGAATAGCGCAAATTGGGACATGGTCTTTGTGGACGAAGCCCACAAAATGAGTGCCTATGCCTACCAGGGCCGGGATCGGGTTAAGGTTGACAAGACCAAGCGCTATCAGGCCGGTGAATTGCTCTCGCGCCAAACTAATCACTTGCTATTTTTGACGGCCACGCCCCATCGAGGCGACGAAGAGAACTTTCGTCTCTTTTTGGATTTGCTACGCCCTGGCTTTTTCGCGCAGACCGAACTGCTTAAGGAGTCGGTGGAGAACAAGGACAACCCAGTCTTTGTGCGGCGTCTCAAAGAGGATTTGCGCCGTTTCGACGGCACAACCATCTTTCCGCCACGCTATGTTCACACCGTTCCCTTCCGGCTAACCGAAGCCGAAACCACACTCTACAATCAGGTCACGAACTACGTCCGCGATTATTTTGACCGGGCAAAAGAGAACCGTAGTATCTCCTTTGCTCTGATGATTTTGCAGCGCCGGCTGACCTCTAGCACCCATGCTGTTTACGAGTCCCTTAAACGGCGTAAAGCCCGCTTGGAAGAATTGCTAAAGTTACCGGAGCGGATTCGCCAGGATGAGGATTATCTTCGGATTCGTGACTTGGACGAAGATGATTTGGCCGATATGTCCGAAGATGAGCTTCAGCAGTTAGAAGAGCGGTTGGAACATCTGACCATCGCCAAGAATATTGACGATGTGAAGCTTGAAATCGAGCAATTAGAAGGATTGATTATTCAGGCAGAGCAAGTTCGTGGTCAGGAGATTGAAAGTAAGCTTGTTGGGCTGCGTGATAACGTACTAGCGAATTTAGGTGACCGAAAGCTGTTAATTTTCACCGAGTTCCGGGACACGCTGAATTATCTGGTGGAAAAGCTACAGAATTGGGGCTACAGTGTGACGACCATCCACGGCCATATGAATATGGATGCTCGCATCGAAGCCGAGCGAGAGTTCCGTGATAGAACCCAAATTATGGTAGCGACCGAAGCCGCCGGCGAGGGTATCAATCTCCAATTCTGCTCGCTGATGGTCAACTACGACATCCCCTGGAATCCTAACCGGCTGGAACAGCGCATGGGTCGCATCCACCGTTACGGCCAGCAGTATGAAGTCCACATCTGGAATATGATCACCCGCGACACCCGCGAGGGGCAGATTTTGGACCGCATTTTTGAGAAGCTAGATGTAATGAGGGATGCCTTAGGTTCAGACCGGGTCTTTGATATCATCGGCGAGATGATTCCTGGCACACGTCTGGATGAGTTGCTGCGTGAGGCCGTCTTTAGCCAGCGCCGGATTGAAGAGATTGAACAGGAAATCGAGGCTGTAGATGTAGCGGTCACCCGCCAGTTGTTGGACAAGGTGTCGCTGACCGGCCTGGCCACCCGCCACATCGACTACTCCGGTTTACTGAAGGAGAAGCTTACAGCCGAGGAAAACCGGCTGGTGCCGGAATATGTGGAAGATTATTTCAAGCGAGCTTTCCATCGTCTTGGGGGGCAGATTGACCAACGTGGCGAGATTTATGGCGTTAGTTCCGTTCCCTACGACCTGCGTCGCTGGGGTGATGATTACGATTTCAAGGCTGCCTACGGCCGAGTCTTCCGCGAGTATCGACGACTAACCTTTGATAAATCCTATGCCCGTCACCATCCCGAAGCTGAATTCGTTGCGCCGGGCCACCCACTTCTGGAAGCCATTAGCGAAACGATTCTAGCTACCTTTGGAGGCGTTGCAGAAAATTACGCCGTCTTTGGTGATCCTGAAGATCAGCGTGAAGGCGTCTTCTGGTTTGTCGAGGGCGAGGTTAGTGATGGCACTGGCCAGCCGGCAGGCAAGCGAGTGTTTTGCCTATATCAAGCTGTTGCAGACAGTACCATCCAACAAGTTAATTCGGCCATTCTGTGGGACCACGAACCGTTGAAGGAAACTGACGTGCCGCCACAAGTGATAACCCTGTTGCAGCAGCGTGAAACCATCGAGGATTATATCGTGACCGAAATCCTTTTTCCCTTCCAGGCCGAGATTGAAGCCCGGCGAGGGAAAGAGTGTCAGATTAAGGAGAAGTATGGCCTGCGGTCGCTGGATTATTTGATTCAGGAATCAAACCAGAAAATCCTGGAATACGAGATCCGCCAGGCCAGCGGCGAGCAGATTGGCCTACCTCTATTGAACGAACGGCGCAACCTGGAGCAGCTAGAGCAGCGGCGCAGGTCGCTCGAACGTGAAATCCAATTGGAACGCAACCTGACCGTTGGTGAACCTCATATTTTGGGCGCAGCCGCTGTGATTCCTTTACCGGGACAAGTCGAGCCGGATGCAGATCCGGAACCATCCGAGACCGGCGCGCCACGTGTCAAGGAAAAACCCAAGCCCGAGGAAACCTACAAAGTCCAAGCTACTGGCACCGGCGGGGGGATGAGGCGCGATGACGAAATCGAGGCCTTGGGAATGCAGGTCGCAATCCAGATCGAACGCGATCAGGGCTGGCACCCGGAAGATGTCTCCGGTGAGAATCATGGCTTTGACGTGCGCTCTACCCTCTACAATGCTGACGGCTCTTACGCCGATACCCGATACATTGAGGTCAAGGCCCGTGCCCAATCTGGAGCCATCCGCTTATCATCCAACGAGTGGAAGAAGGCCCGCCACTTTGATGACAAGTTCTGGCTCTACATTGTAACTATGGCCGGTACAGACACGCCACAGTTGCATCGAGTGCAAAATCCGGCGGCTCACTTTACGATGGACGAAGATATTTTTGCTACCGGCTTTATCATCCCTGAAGACAAATGGTCACAACGAGTCCAGTAATTTAAAAAGTAGCTCGTCAAACCAAAGAGGACGCTTCATGAACGGCGGAATATTCGTAAATTTATTTGAGATACAAATCCCTGAGACTTTCGAGGTTTACAGCCAGACTTGGGACGATACCTCAACTCAGGAAGTCTACTCGCGGTTGTATCCTATCAACGTATATAGAGACAACAACCTTCACAAATTATTTACTTACGGAGACTCTGCGCTTGATGAAGATATTTATAAGCAGGAAGGCTTCTCAATTGAAGTGATCGACACTCAAGAAAACCCAAAGTTTGTAGCTCGATTCCTAGTGGATGCGATAGCATATTTTCTTCAAACGCAGGGGTATGAACTTTCGAGACGTCCCTATACCACCTACAAACGCGAAATCGTTAATATCAAGCAACCGCTAGGGGCTTTTTACGGCTCATTGGAGGTCTGTCAGGCTTACAATATTCAAGCCATGTATCTCAATTTTGATGGGGAGTTAAGATACTTTCTGATTGTTGCCCCAAAGTTACACCATGAATTTGTGATACCTCTGGAACGTATCATGGGG
This sequence comes from Anaerolineae bacterium, assembly GCA_020433785.1. Next base: position 27,127 of record JAGRCC010000234.1, on the reverse strand, counting down.
AAAGTTAATTGCATGGGACGCTTTATTAAAATCACCTGCCCTGCTGATTGCAATATTTACACTTGTGATTTGCATCGGTGGCGAGGCAAACTGGTTGGTCGTTTTGATGGCTTTACTAATAAGGGGTTCCATTGTGAATACTTGGGAACACAAGAAGGCCAAAACTCACACGTCAACCTTTACGATGCACGGCTTGAAGTCAATATTCCGGTCCAGGTTTGTCATCTTGAGGCATCGCTTGCCAATGTGCGCTATGTGTTCGAAGGGGTATTCGATAAAAAGAAGGTTAATGACTTGGTTCGGCAGATTAAGGTCTTATCGGGTGATTTACAGCGCAATCGCTCGGTTAATCTTGAAGTAGGTCGAGCAAGATATGAAGAGTGCCTGTCATTTGTACGAGGGTTTCCTGAAACGTTTGAGACTTTTGGAGTCGATCTTGGTATTAGCCAAGATCCTCTGCGGGCAGTTGAAGGCATCCCCTTATCAGTAAACGATATCGATATTTCGATAGAGGAAGATGAAGATGAGGACTACGGGGATATACCTTTCTAGCTATCAATTAAATCCTCCGCGCCTTTCGTTTGATTTTGGCTTGCCTACTCAGGTTAGCTATGACCCTGCCGATGGCTTGCGACGGTTTGGGCCTTATGACAAAAGTCAACCCCGTAAAAATCCTGTTCGCTGTGCCATTGTATTTCCAAACTGGGCGAAACACGAAGCTGAACGTGTTCTAATTGGCTTCCGCGACGGAATGTTTCATTTTCGGGGATTCAACCATTTTTCTCACGGCCTGAAAATTGCTGAGTTCCAGGAGTTCGCACTACGTATTACACGCGGGGCTACCGCTCCTGAACACGCCAATGAATATCGGCAGTCGCTTGAAGCATTAAAGGAAAATTTTACCAGTGTAGATTTGGTTTTCATAGTTCTTCCTTCATCTACGCACTATACAACAGACGCCCCCTACGCGGCAGCCAAAGTATTTTTTGGCAAGCTCGGAATACCAACCCAAATGATAGGCCTGGATTTAATCCAAAATGACGCCTCTTTTAGATGGGCGCTTAGCAATATGGCCCTGGCCTGTTACGCCAAATTAGGTAATATCCCCTGGGTCATAGAAGATGCCAGTACCTCGACCAACGATTTAATTATTGGCTTCGGAAAACGAGAATTTCGTGAGGGACGATACGGTGAGATTCGTCGAATTTTTGGCTTCACGACTGCATATAGAAACAATGGCGCTTTTGTGACGTTTCAAGGATTATCTCCAACCCAAACAGAAAACGACCTTGGCCAGCAACTTGAAAACGCGATAAAGGATGCGTTTAGGCAATATGCTGCACAGCAGAAAAAATATGGCCGACCAAATATGGTTCCAGATAGAGTGATTCTACATTCCTTCAAACAAATCGGCTCTGCCGAGGCCACGGCCTTGGAAAAGGCGACCAAATATGTTGAAGAGGCTACCTCGACTCAAATTCCATATCTACTGCTGCATATTGAAGACACTCAAAGCTTATACATGTTTGACACGGGCGATAGAGTATATTTACCAGAAGCCGGACGAGTTGTTAAACTCAGCCGTCGCCAGGCTATGCTCTTAACCGAAGGCAGGGAACGTTTCAAGAAACGCAAAATAGGTTTTCCTCACCCATTCCGGGTTACGCTAGATAAAAGGTCTCAAGTGGGTGAAGATGATTATGATTGGGTCTTTCAAGAACTACTCAATCAAGTTTTCTTTCTCAGTAAAATTAACTGGCGTGGTTTTAATGCCGTGGCTATACCGGTAACACTCAACTACTCTCGTCTACTTGCAGAGGTGGTCGGGTTCTGCCGCGAAACCGACGACTGGCAAGCCATTGTTGAACAGGAACAACTAAAAGATAAGGCATGGTTTCTGTAAGTCAATTACCCAAACCCGGTGAGAAGCTCGACCTTGCCGAGTTACATAAATCAATTCATAATCTGGTATTATCCAGACGTAAAGACGTAGGCTTTTGGGAGGGAACACTGGAGACTGCCTGGGCTGGACTCACCTTTGCCAGTCATTTAGAAGTTAATCAAGATACGTTTGTAATCAATTTAATAAAAGGTGAAATTTTAGGGGACAAACGGCCAACTAATCCGAATGCAGAGTCTGAGTTAGCAGCCTGTTATATGATTGCGGCGTTTTTCCAAGAAATTAACCTATCTTCTAATGCAGTAGAATTTATTGAACTAGCAAACAAATCGGCTTTAGAGATAGCCACTCACGTTGACCCGGAGGAACGGTTTCATCTTTTTAGCACACCTGAATATTTATATGCTATCGTTCTGGCTCATCAAGCGACCAATCGCCTTCTGCCTGACAAAATTAATGAGGTCGTTTTAGCTTCTCTTGACCGAATTCGAGAGGCAGATTGGTATCGGAACGCTTATATTTTTGCACTTGCTGGAACAGCTTATCTCATGATAAACGATTACTCTCAAACTGCCTGTGAACTTGTGATGGTCTGGCCACTCACCCTAGACCTTACCAAAATTGATGAAGCCTCGTTGCCAATCACCTGGTTTTTTGAGCGTAATTGGGATTTAGTTAGACTTAATATCAACGAGACACACCGAAAGACCATTGATGAGACAGCCGTGGTACTTCGTTCAAAACTCTTACATTCGCTAGACCAGTTTGACGTGCAACTGGCCTGGAGTCTGCCGATGGACGCAGACCAGGATGAGGCCGGTAGTGACGGGCTGATTATCAGCACAATCGAACTCTTAATGTTAGACGAAATTGCGGAAAAGCATAGTCAACAATCTTTGATACTCACTCAAGAGGAAATTGACGGGCATAGACTACTATCTTCAGCTTTTCAACATTATAAGCTACTCGTTGATGAAAAGTTGGCTCAGGTTGGTCTTGGTGGTGAACTTGATGCCATATATGAAGGTCTGGCAACCGATAATCCGGCAAGCTGGCAAAATGCGATATTGGGATGCCGGAATGTTCTTTATGGCTTATCCAAAATATTGTGGCAGGTACCGGGAGACGAGTATAAACTTCCCAATGGCGAGAAAATTTCGGTTAAGCAGGATAGGGAAAAGAACCGTCTGCTTGCTTATTTGGCTTACAAAGGTGTTTCAAAAACCCAGCAGCCCATTATTAAAGCCGAATTTGAAGCAATGATAAATTTGACGTTGACCTTAATTGATAAATCAGCCAAGGCTAAACACAAAATCTCTAAAGAAGAAGCCTTCTCTCTGGTTATGGCGCTATATGTTACGCTGGGCGAACTGATAGCACTAACCGATTTAGAACCGGCAACCTAGTTATTATTTGGAAGGTAATAAAACCAACCTTTCACCAATTAAAGGAAACCCAATGAAAAAACGCCTCATCGAACATGATCTGCCCTCCGTGAACCGATCCCGGTGAGGCGTGAGAATAGCTTTCGGTAAAAATTGTGAAAGTGTATCCACCTTATCAAAAAACATTAGAAGAGTCTCAGGAGGATTCCAATAATTTCAATGAGCGCGCTGCTCAGATGGATGTCTCTGATCAGACCCTAATAGAGTATGTGCAGGTTTTCTTTCAACAATACCGGAAAACCCTCGAAGATCATTTTTCAAATTTAACTTCTGCCATTCCTTTCTATTCTCACTATCCGTTTGAAACTATGATCTTACGCATTGGCAACAATGGGGTCATTATAGGGCATCGCTCGAGCAAAAGCACGACCATTAAAATTATGCAGCCTACCGATTTTGACCCTCCGATGAGTACTGTGGACATTTTTGATGTTGTGCAGAGGTGGCAGACGCCATTCAATAGCTTCGACTTCAGTATACGGGACTACAGCGAAGATGAAGCCAGACTTGAAGCAACCAAGCAGGCATTAGATAATGCCCTTGATCACTTTTGGTCAGCACTTGATGAGCAAACCTTTGCAGAACTTGGCAAAAAACTGTTAGAAGCAGAAGGGATAAAACTGGATACTGAAATAAAGCCAGATGACAAAATAAGGTATGACGCGGTGGGTCAAGTTCTGTTGGTGGAACCGGCGGAGTTCAGGCGTTTTGAAACGTGGGCTTTTGAATTCAAACACTATAGAGATGAGCGAGTTTCGGCCAATTCGTTGCGACAGGTAGAAGCGTATCTTGAAGCCGCAGATGTCGAAATTGATGTTATCTGCTTGTTGACTTCAGGAGATCTGACCTCTATCGGTAATCATATCGTAGTGAGAAATCCAAATATCCGAGTTTGGGATCGTATCATTCTAAACCGTCTTATTCATCAGCATTTGGAAGTTTTTGAGCATCACTTTCCTGAATATCCCGTGACTTTGGAGGTACTTTCACGCCAGTTTGAAGAGACAGTCTCAATGAGCACGGTGACTGGTCGTGTCGCCGAATTTAAAGGAAAACTTGAAAGCTGTCCAACTGGACAGGCACATTTTGCAGATTATGAACAGATTGGCATCGAAATATGGCGGCACCTGTTTTCGGAAACATTAGGCGAACCAAAGCCGCAAGTCCGTACCCGAGATGGTAAACAAAGACGAGACGTTTTGTTCCAAAACAAAAGGATTAGCAACTTCTTTCAACGAGTCGCCGAAAGATTCGATGCCGATTTCATCATCGTTGATTTCAAAAACTACACAGATCCGGTCAACGCTGAGGTTATAGACGATGTAGCAAGATATGCCAATAAGGCATTAGGCCGATTCATTGTCGTGGTGAGCCGGCAAGGGGCAGATGATTCTGTAGAGGCATCTCAACATCGTTGGTTTAGAGACAGCGACACCGTCGTTTTAGTAATTAGCGACGCACAGATGCTGGAGATGGTTGCTAGAAAGGATCGCGGCGAAACGCCGGAGGATGTTTTGGAGGACCTGTTGGATGAGTTCTTGATTCGATATTAAACGCGAGGATGACAGTTGGATTATTCACGGCGCAATGGGAGGTACTCCACTTGTTGCCGGCAGACAGAAAACAAGCAGTCTTGGGAACAGCTCTTACGATTGCTAGACCCTTTGAGGGCGATATGGAGCTTTGTGGATTTCAACCATCAGCTTCTTCTTATGTATCCCAAGGTAAAATTGTTAGCCAATAAATCCGGCTCACTTACGAATTGCCCAAGCCAGATGTCGAAGGGGTAACGCGAAGATATAACCAGGGCCTGGACGGGATTAAGAAACACCTAAGTTGGGTCGCTAGACTTGTAATCGCAACATATGATACTCCTTGGTAATGCAGGAATATTAATAGTGCCTCGGTAGATTTAGAGAAGCAATGAAACAGTATATCCATAAACAGCTTGATGCCGTCTTGAATGTTGGTTTTGCCCCTAGTAAAGCCACTCAGGGCTTCCAAAAAGTAGGCCATGATGAATACATAGAAGGCTTACAAGACTGGCTGCGCAATCATCAAGGGCTATGGACAGTTCAACCAAATCTGTCTACTCTGCAAAGTTTGAAAGATCGCGGTGTAGATTTCAAAGTTGATTTTCCATCTTCTCCAAGCTATGTAGCTGTCTTTCAAGTTAAAAGTCACGGGGATCTTAGCGACAAAGAATTTTCATCCAAGCTGTGGCAGCAGATTGGACAATCAGGGTCATATAAATTTGATCAGCTTTATATCATCCTCTGTGGAGATCTAACCAATCCGAGCCATTACCAAAAAGTAAACGGATTTGTCGCTACCGTGGAGCAGGGCGATTATCCTTGGATTACTATTATTTCCCCCAGACAAGCCTGGCAACTGTATTCCAGCTTCAATCAGCCGGTTGATCTTGACAAAGTTCGGGGCCGGTTAACTGTTAGTGTGTCGGAGTTCTTGATGAAGTTGAATAGGTCCCAAGAACTACATAACCCTCACTCGATTTTGGCTAATCTTGAAAAATTATATGTGCCACCTGCCCAGTATCCAGCTATTAGAGAGACACTTAAAACGAAAGGATTTGTCGTCATCGTTGGGGATCCACAACTTGGGAAAACTTACACAGCCATAAATTTGTTGTATGAGTACTATCTTCAAGGGTACGAGCCTCATTGGGTGCTAGCGAGAAATGTTTTCAAAAGTGGCGATGAGACACCTATTCAGGAGGTTTACCACAATCAGGGACTTGAAGATGTCTTCAGCTTAGAAAGGTTCATCCGCCCCAATCATATTCTGTACCTTGAAGACCCTTTTGGTAGCGCTAGCAAACAAGACCTAGAACTTGTCAACGAGAAGAACCTCTTCAAAGTGACGCTACTACTTGACATCTATAAATCTCGTTCTAGCGATGACACTCCTCCTCCAAAAATCGTGGTCACGTCAAGATCAGCTATATTTCGTCAGGCGCTTAAACTTCAACCTGAACTTGAAAAAAATGCGATTTGGCTCAGGGTAGGTGATAATGGCGAAGAAAGTGGGGACGATAAAGACAAGGTTTCATACAGCTTCTCGGAAAGAGTGCAACTTGCGGAAAAGTATGAACATCTTTATCAACCTACTTGGCTGAAGGAGACCTCAGCAGAGGCAATCGAGAAACTTGAATACATACTATCATTGGCTATATCTACTTTATGGACTCCGCATAGCTTACAGATATTTTTTCAGCGATCTACAAATATTACTTTAGATAAGCAGGAGAACCTTGAGCAGTGTATCACCGAGTCTTTGAACATCGCTGAAGCATTTGCAAAAGAAATTGCTCTTTTACCTCTGTCGGAGCAACTGGTCTTTGTCATTATCTATCTTATCAATTTTCAAAAAGCTAACAGAAAGCCATGGCAGAGCCAATTCAGTGAATTTAGTGGTTATGAAAGATATATAGCCCTAATTCAGACTTTGGACGAAGATGAAGAAGTGGGACATCTTGCCTGGCAGGAAGTCATTGAGAATTATCCCGGCATTATCGAACTCATAGAAGGAAGCAAAGACAATTGGCCGAACCCTACATTTATCAGATTTCGACATCCGGTATATGAAAATGCCGTTTCTAAGTTTTTATCAAATAATCCAGTGGTTCTTGACCGAATATTTGCTCGAATTCCTGCCTTGCTTCAAACTACCCCCGGTACACATTTAGCTCGAAATCTAATAGGGCTTGTTCGCCACTGGCATCATGCTGATCCAGCCAAAGAAGCCAAGATTTTTACATCTTTCCTCAATTCTAACGATGTCACTTTACTTACTGAACTGGCGAAAGTTTATGCAGTTGCAGTTCCTTTCGTAAGAGACGTTGTCAAATCAGCAATCCGTCAATTAGTCAGTCACCCGCTTGCCCGGGGTCACTACAACCCTATCAGAACGACCTTCATAGAAACAGCGCATCAACTTATTGATATGCCTATGGATCAGCGTTGTGAAATTCTTCTGACAGGTCTTGATAATGGCTCGTTTCTTACGGGGTTAGGGACTTATCGGCCTTATGATCTCGTATGTCGACATTATAATGAGGTCACCGAAGAGGCCCGTGAGCATCTAAAACACCATCTTAACCAATCCGATGCCACTCAGGTGGCTGCTCGCTCACTCGCTAACTATTTTGATCATCTTCCTAAGGAGCTTCAGGAGTATACGGAAAATTTAGCCACGACGACTACGTTTAGTTCATATCTACCTCATAAAGAATTGATCAGTGGCCTCATACTGGGCTTTGGAAGATTTAATAATGACGCTCGCCACCTAATTCGAGTTTTATCCAATAGCCAAGATTTCAAGACCCGTGCTTATCTTGCCAGTGCACTCGTCTTAATCTACGATCAACTTGACGAGGAATTATTAGACCTGTGGCACCATTTGGCACACGAGGATATCTCCCCCGTTGCCGTGGCCGCCGCCAGCCGAATTATTGAGTTAAAGACCCAAGGAATTCGCTTGGAGATGCTAAAAAACAATAACCTGCCGGATTTTACGTGGCAATGTGCCCGTTCATCAGATCAGTTTATCCGGGCCGCGATGCTCACCGTTCTATTGGACAACCGGAAAGAAGGGCATAAGAGCGATCCGTTGGTGGAGACACTAATCAAGGAGTTGATTCACGACGATGCTGAAGTGGTAAGAGCTGCGACATTATATCATTTGCTCACGAAGACGGAATTACAAAGTGAGTTTCCTGGCAGGTTGGATGCTTTGACGATGGATGATACAGCATACGCCCAATTGAGTAAGCTCATTGTATATACAAATCAGGCACCAGATGTGACTCAAGCACTTAGCAACGAGGTAGAAACGATTCGAGATACCGATTCGAAGTTTCTGCATAACGCCCTGGTTTTTCACATATCTGTGCAATCGTCATTTCTGTCATCATCTTGGCAAACATGGCTTACAGAACAGTTAGAACACGGAGACCCTGAGACGGTCGCTATTATCCAGTCGAGTAAGCAACTCCATAACACGCAGAGAAAGTCGCGTCCGATTTTTGAACCCGATTGGTTCTTAGATTACGCTAATGGCGTAGATACTATCTGGTGCCAACCGAAAAGAAACACGTTTCAAACCAGTACGGGATATTGGGTTTCTGTCAGCAAGGTTGATGAATTGAACCTGGTCTTTCACATGCGGCAGCAATTTCCTGACTATTTGGAGTGTTAAAGTATCTTGATTGAGTACGACCTGTCCCTGGCCGACATTTCCTAAGAGTCGGTGCGGAAGAAGAATGTCGGCCATAGTATCTGCGTAGCAAGCATCAATATTTCAAAGAGTAAATGAGCAGTATGCCTATGTTTAACGAATTAAGAACTCGCTTACAGAGCTTCAAATTGGATGAGGGATTGATTTTTCTCAATTATGTTCATCAGGCGACACACAAACAGGGCATTGATGAATTTATCTACAATTTTGCTCAGGAAAACCCAGGTACAATAACTGACTTTAAAATAGAATTCCTATCAAAGTGGCTCATTATCGAGTCGGCCTTCACCTCGTCATCTATTCTGGCTCCTGCCACACTGAATTGGGATAATTTCCTTCAGATCATACAACTATTCGATCAAATAGATGACCCCATAACCCGAGACCCTGATTTCCAAAATCGTAACCCTGTTGAGGTATTTATCCGGTTAGCCTACCAGCAATTACCAGGACAACAGCGCATCCCCTTACAACACTTTGGCTCGGCGTATCTGATATTTCAAGAAGCTGCTGCCAGAGTTGCAGGAAGTATTGGTTATGATCTACCGGCTCGATTTCAACAAATATCTCAGTTATCTATCCAGGAATTTATGCAGTTGGGTTTCTTATTTTTTTCTGCCGGAGCAGGGCAACAAATGCGGCAAGGCTTGGTAGATCAAGCATGGCTCAATACGGCCAGAGGCCAAGGGGTTGGTCTTTTGACAGAAGAAAATGTCGAGCACTTTCTAGCTTTGGCTTCTTCTAACCATGAAACATTCAGACAAATCGCTGCCCAACCTCTACATCAAGTTGCTGATCCCAACTACATACTCTATGAATTCAATCCTTTGAAGAAATCTCCACTCATACAAATTCGTGAAGATCGCTGGGTTGCGCCAAATCCTGATTTGATAGTAGATAGGGTAACTTGGGGAATTTATTACGACTTACTTGATGCTGATGGCACAGGCTTCACCGAAAGATTTGGCCGCCATATTTTTGAAGAATACATTGGTGATTTGCTTAAATCTGTCTATCCAGACACCAATATTCACCGGGAAAGAGTGTATGGGCACCCTGAAAGAAGAGGGCCGGCAGATTGGGTAATCGTTGAAGATAATGTTGCCATATTTGTTGAATGTAAGAGTCTCATCCCCAACTTGGGTTTTGTCTCAATTGCTGATCAAACTGCGATTGAACAATACGCCAATCGGGTCGCAAATGCCGTTCAACAGACAGTTGGACATATTGCTGAAATCCAGGCAGGAGAACCGGCTTTGCAAGATTTTGCTGATCATGACTCTAGAATAATCATTCTGACATTTGGACAAATTCAAACTGTCAACACGGTATTCTTTCAACCAGAAATTGAAAGCATACTCTCCGCCCAAGGAATAGGCACTCCGCAATATGTTGTGTTTTCCCTGCAAGAATTTGAACACCTGCTAAGTCTTGTGGAACGGGGAGTTACGTTAGTGGATATACTGGACAGATTTCGGAATGAACCCCTTGGGGAAGCACTTGAGCCGTACGGAGATATGTTAGCCGACAACGCACTGCCTTCTCTTGTCGCCCGGAAAGGTAGAGAATTAATTGATACATTTCGCCTTTCTCGCCGACCTCACGGAGATGACCAATGAAAAAACGCCTTATTGAATACAACCTGCCCCTGGCCGACATCTCCGAAGAGTCGGCACGCGAGAACATATTAATGGAGAAAAAATGAGCGAGAAAAAACGTCCAAAACGCGGCCAAATCCGCCGACCGGCCCGGCCCAGGCGACGCTCCGGCGGACCATCTTTGACAACTGTTGAAGGTGATGCGCTTGTGGAAGTGAGCGCCCATTACCGGCACGCTGCCCTGCCTGAAATTCGCCAGATATTGATTCATGCCGACGACTTTGGCCTAGATGATAACGATGAGGCAGAGGCGGACGGCACATTGGAGTTCCCCTGGTTTGAAACCGACCCTGACCAGCCCGGCTTATTTGCCCCTATTGGGCAGCGGGTTTTGGCTCAGCTGACCTTGACCCCCGACACCCTGGAAGTGGAAGCGATGTCGCAGGAGCGGTTGCAACGATGCGACCGCCGCCTGAAGCAACTATTGGGTGAGCGGGTTAGCCCGACCAAACCGACCAGACGAAAGCCCCGGCCCTCCAAATCATTGCCCCAATCGAGCGGGCCATTCATCCCACCCCCGGAGCTGGTTGCCCAGCTTGAAGAGCAGATGTTGCGGCAGTGGATTGACGAATCGATCCCGGCTTTGGGCGGCTTGACTCCCCGGCAGGCGGTTAAAACGCCCGAAGGCCGTCGGCAGGTACTGGAACTGATTGAGGAAAGCGAACAAATGCAGGGCCGAATGAAAAATGTGCCGGGTATGTTTGCGCCCGATTACGGCAAAGTCAAACAGATGCTAAACCTGGAGTGATTAAATGAAAAAACGCCTCATCGAGTACGACCTGCCCCTGGCCGACATCTCCGAAGAGTCGGCGCGGGAGAAGAATATCCGCCACGGCCACCCTTCGACGCTGCACATCTGGTGGGCGCGGCGACCGCTGGCCTCGTCGCGGGCCACGGCCTTTGCCGCCCTGATTGACGACCCCGGCGAGGACAACCCCCAGCAACGCGAGTACCTGCTCGATTTGGTCAAGCGCATCACCCCTTGGGAGGCAGTGAAAAACGGCAACAGCGAAGATATTGAAGAAGCCCGACGCTTGATTGCCGAGCAGTATGGCCGCCCGCCCCGCGTGCTCGACCCTTTTTCTGGTGGTGGTTCGATACCCTTAGAGGCGTTACGCTTAGGCTGCGAAACCTACGCCAATGATTACAACCCCGTGGCCGTCTTCATTGAAAAGGCCACCCTGGAATGGCCGCAGAAGTTTGGCATCGAGGTTGAATTGCCCCCGGACGAAACCGGGCAAACTGACAATGGCGTTCAATTGGGATTTGGTGAAGGGCAAAAAGTCAATCTGTTGGCCTACCTGGTGGAGAAATGGGCCAACATAATTTTAGAAGAGGCCCGCGCCGAGATTGGCCGTTTTTACCCCGCAGATGAAGATGGCTGGATTCCCGTTGGTTATTTGTGGGCCAGAACTATTCCCTGCCAGAACCCAATTTGTGAGGCCGAAATCCCGTTGATCAAGCAATTTTGGCTGGCTAAAAAGAACGACAAGAAGGTTGCTTATCATCCAGTAGTAAATGAGGACGATAATCAAGTCGAGTTTGAACTCCTAAAAACTAACAAAGAGATAAGAGATGCAAAGTTTGACCCAAGTCGAGCTAATGTGAATCGAGGCGATGCTCAATGTTTTGTTTGTGGACAGATCACTAAGGCTACTGACACCCGCCGTCTAGCTCATAAAGGTGACATGGGCCAACGTATAATAGCCGAAGTGCAACACAATCCACACCAGTCTGGGAAAAGATATCGTATTGCCACAGAAGCACATGAGTATGTGTTTTCTAGCGCAAAAGAGTCCTTGGAGAAAAAACTGATGGAATGGCCATTTCTGGAGAGCCCACTACCAGATGAGGAAATTGCTAAAAATTCTAGATATATGGTGCCAACATCTTATGGGGCAAAGGAATGGAAAGACATTTTTAATTATCGCCAACAGCTAGCGCTCATCACATTGCTCGAAAAAATACGTAATAGCTTTGAAGGGGTTAAACTGGATATTGCGAAATTCTCAAACTTGACATACGACTCTCATGAACTTGCTCAAGCAGTAGTAGGCTATTTAGCCACCATTATGAGCCGATTACTTGACTATAGCTCAACGCTCTGTGTTTGGGTAAGCAATGGCGAGTTTATGGCTCATACTTTTGGCCGTCAAGCTTTATCCATGACTTGGGACTTTTTTGAAGTAAATCCGTTTAATGCCTCAACGGGAGGATGGGATAGCGCAACAGGGTGGGTTTTGAATTTTATCCAGACAAATCCTTCAAATCAACCTTTTCGAGGGAATATTACTCAATCATCAGCTACTAAATTACCCATATCCGATGGCTATTTGGATGCTGTACTTACTGACCCACCTTATTATGATAATGTGCCATACGCCCCTTTAGCAGATTTTTTCTATGTTTGGCTAAAACGATCAATTGGAGAATACTTTCCAGATTTGTTTTCGACCCCAGTTATTCCAAAAGTAGATGAAGCCATTATGGAGCCTGACCGACATCCAACTAAAGAAGATGCGAAAATCTTTTTTGAAGAAACTCTGGGTACAGCATTCAGGGAGATACATCGGGTGTTGAAACCAGGTGGAATAGCGATAGTTGTATATGCTCATAAAACTACGGCTGGTTGGGAAACTATGCTTAATGGATTAGTTGAGGCTGGTTTAGTAGTTACGGGTTCTTGGCCGATGCATACTGAACGCAAAATTCGCCTCCGTAGTATTGCTTCTGCCGCCCTGGCTTCCTCAATCTACATGGTCTGCCGCAAAATGGAACGGGAGCCGCTCGGCTTCTGGAATGAGCTACAGCCTAAAATCCGGGCGCGGGTGCAGGAAAAGCTGGGTCAATTCTGGCGGGAGGGCATCGCCGGGGGTGATTTCTTCATCTCGGCCATCGGCCCCGGTATGGAGGAGTTTTCTCGCTACGAGCGGGTCGAAACCTACACCGGCGAGGCGGTCGGCGTGGATACCCTGCTACAATTCATCCGCGAAGTCTCCACCGATTTTCTGGTCAACCACCTGCTCAAAGACGCCAGCCGGGAGTCCATTGACAAGGAAGCCCAATTCTACCTGACCTACCGCTGGACCTTCCTGGATAACACCATCCCCTATGATGACGCCCGCAAAATCGCCACCGCCGAAGGGGTCGATTTAGAGCAGTTGTGGGGCAAGCACGGCTTCGTCAACAAGAGCGGGGCCAACATCAGCGTCCTCGGCCCGCACAAGCGCGAGGATGTTGAGGATGTGGAGAATATGGTCGATGCCCTGCACCGGGCTTGCCAGTTGTGGGAGAAGGGCCGCAAGACCGAACTGACCCAACTGCTGGCCCACACCGGCTACGGCCAAAGCGGAGCCTTCTGGCAGTTCGGCCAGGCCGTCGCCGAGTGTCTGCTCGAAGGCAGCAAAGAAAAGCAACTGCTCGAAGGCTTGCTGGTGGGCAAGGACACCTACGTTCGCGGCAGCGCGGAGGTCGCTGAACAAGCGAAGCAGCCAAAGATTGAGCAAGGACGGTTATTTGATTAAGGACTTAACTGTGAATAATGCTGCTTTAAAACGATTGGTGAAGGTTTATATATGGCAACGAAGGACAAACAGTCAGGTTTGGGACGACTATTTCAGAAACCTGCCTGATTTACAGTCAGCCATTAGAAGGGCAGCCTTGGCTCTTGGCCCAGATAATAAAGTACATCCTCATCAACAACTGATCAAAAAGACGGTACGCCAGCAAGTTGCCGACTGTCTGGTCAAAAAAGAAGCAACACTCCGCATTTGTAAGGATTTTGAGGAAATTATGGCCATTGTAACCCGATGCGGTAAGCATGGATTTGGTAAGCTGGCCATTTACGACACCGCGCAAAGAATAGGGGAAAGACTGGGCATTTCACCCGAAAGAGTTTACCTGCATCGCGGCACAAAAACCGGGGCGAAAAACCTAGGATTGGATACATCGCGCGGCTATCTACTGAAAGATGAACTCCCCGAACCTTTGCAAGAGCTTGAACCAGATGAGATAGAGAGTTTTCTTTGTATATTTAAGGATAAATTTACCCTAAACTAAAGACACCCGGCCCAACCTGCTTAACCAGACCTAAAAAGTGGCTAATTCATCAAAGAACCTCGGAAGGAGGTCGGATGAGCATTGTAGAAAATATCAGACTTCACTACCCTTTACCTGTCGCCAAATTGTACGAAGCAATGATGTTGGAAAGCGAACCGCGTCAACGGGTTCGCAAATTGGTTGACTTGTTTGAACGAACGTCACAATATCTGGTGCTGGTTGGGTTGGCTTGTTATCAGCAGCAAAATCTTTCAGACTCCCAGGTTGAAACTCTTCGGCCAGATTTAACCCGGCCCAGTTTGGGACATTGGGTCGGATTACTGAAGGCATTGAGCCGCTGCTTACGTCCCAACGACCCAAACTTTCTCACGGCAGACCCGCGTCAGAATTACAAAGACGAACCAATTGGGACAGCAGTTGAAACCGTCAGACAAGCGCTCGGCTTGAACAGCTTGAAAAATGTCTTGCTGCACCACTTTCTGGATACGATGGTGGAGTTTCGCAACAAGAAAATCGGGCATGGCGACCTGTCTCTGGCCGAGGCCGAGCAGGTCCAACAACCCCTTGAAGCGGCCATCACCCAATGGTTGGGTGAACTGCTCACCCTCTATGAACGCCACCTGCTCTACGTCACCGACGTGAAATGGCAAAACCAGTGCTTTGTTTACGTTGGTACCAAGTTAAACACCGGCACCTCGCTAGAAGCATTCCAACTAGAGGGTGATCAGGGGTTGGATGACAAAACGGTGTACCTGCACTTTCCGGCCAATAACAACCTGGTACCGCTCTGGCCCTATTTTATCTACCATCCTCACACCCAGGTGCTCTATACCTACAGTGAACTCTCCAATCAGGATGAGCCGCTCTTGCGCTGCTCGTACCACGCGCCCGGTGCAGCGCCCCTGCTGACAATCTCCGCCGATAAAGCGCTGATTGTGGGCGGCGAGACTGCATCAACGCCATCCCCCCAGTCAGCAGACAATGAAGAGCCGGCCACAGCTTCTGTGGTAGATACCGTGGTCGAGACCATAGCAGAAACGAGGGAAAGTACTTATATGAGAAACTGGTTCGATATTATTACGCCTCATGCCGATATCCGTAAAGGTCAGTTTGATGAAGCCGTCTTTGCCGCCGATGTTGGCGACGTGGCCGACGGCAACGCGCCCACTGATTACAGTGATCCTTACCTCTTTTTTAAAAAGACTTACCTGACTGACGGTTTAACGAACTTGTTGACTCGCGTTCATGATAAGTTGACCACCGGCCAGGGCAATGCTGTCGTGCAAATCCAGACCCCGTTTGGCGGCGGCAAGACCCACTCTCTGGTTACCATTTATCACTATCTCAAGCACGGTCAAAAAGTCAAAGACCTGCTCCCAGAAGGCATCGGTCTGCTGACTCCACGCATCTCGGTTATTGCCGGCAACCACTGGGATCCGCTCGCCGGGAAGAGTAGCGACGGCTTGACCCGCCGCACCTTCTGGGGCGAGATCGGTTATCAAATCGGCGGCCAGGCTGGCTATGATGTTTTCCGCGACAATGATGAAAAACGCATTTCTCCCGGCAAAGAGAAGCTGCGTGACTTCTTAGCTGCTCACCAACCCTTTGTCTTGCTCTTTGACGAGGTGCTGGAATACATCAACCGGGCGATGGACGTTCGCGATAAACTGGACGTGGCCCTCGGTACGCAAACTTTTTCTTTTTTCCAGGAATTAACCGAAGCCGTAGCCACGCTCCCCAAAGGGATGTTAGTGGTGACGCTGCCGTCCAGCCAACTGGAAGATTTTGGCGAACGCGAAGAAGAGGCCCTGGCTCGCTTGAGCAAAATCTTTGGTCGCCTGGAAAGCATCGAAACGCCGGTGCGGGGTGAAGAAATTTACGCTGTCATTCGGCGGCGACTCTTTGAGGTTGAAACCCTGCGCGGCAAAGAAATGAAGGAGACCGTCCATCGCTATTTCATTCTTTACCAACAAAACCGGGATGACCTGCCGCCCAAAGCTCGCGATGTCAACTACAAAGACAAAATGGAAATGGCCTATCCATTCCACCCGGATTTAATTGATATTTTGTCGGAAAAGTGGAGTACCTTCTCTTCCTTCCAGCGCACACGGGGCGTGTTACGCTTGTTAGCCAACGTGATCGAAGACCTCTACCAACAGGAAACCAATATTGATATGATCCTGCCCGGCGATATCAACCTGGAAAAACCAGGCATTCGCCAGGAATTCATCAAACATATTGGCAGCGAGTATGAAGGGGTTATCGCCTCTGATATTGCTGGACACGAAGCTAAGTCTCAGGCTCTTGATAAGGCCAATCGCTCCTGGAAACATCTGGCCCAACGCATTAGCAATGCTATCTTCTGCCACTCCTTCAGCGCCGATGACTCTGAAAAGGGGATCAGCCTGCCCTACATAAAACTGGCCGTACTCCGCAGCGACACCATTCCGGCCATGGCTACCGAGGTGTTACAGAAGCTCGGTAACGAATTGTGGTATCTCAACAGTCGGGGCGATGCCTACTACTTCTCGCGCATCCCCAACCTGAACCGGATGATTTTGGATAAGAAGGAACTTTTCAACCAGACCTATGAGACCGAACTCAAGAGCATCATTCAAAAAGAAGTTGGCAGCAAATTCACGGCCTATCTCTGGCCGGATAGCAGCGATGCTATCGCCGATAATCGCAGTCTCAAACTGATCATCCTTCATCCGACAGATAATGGCTCTCGAATTCCGTCCTGGATTGAGCGAAAGGGTAATGCTTTCCGTGAGTATCAAAACACCCTCTTCTTCGTCTTGGCTGACACCGCCGCTTTTGCCAAAATGCGGGAAGATGTCAAAACATTCCTGGCACTGCAAGAAATTGAATCCATCATCAAATCCGGTGACATGCCCCAGTTAGAAACCAAAAAAGACGAAATCCAGCGTCGTCTGCGTGATGTTCGACGCGACTTTTCCTATAACGTGCGCCGCATGTACCATACCCTGCAATTCGGCCAGCAGAAACTTGATCTAGGTCAACCCACCGCCGGCAACGAGAATATGAGTACCTGGTACTGGCGCGAATTGACCGATGGCAATGTTGGAGCCATTGTGGAGCGGCTAGGCTATCGCATCATCGTCAATAAGCTATTGGCTGATAATGACCAGGTGGCCGCCGGCGTCATCCTCGACCAATTCTACAAAAACCCCGATCTACCTGTGCCGGCTCAACCCGAGGTTGTGGCTCGCGCCATTCAACTTGGTGTACAGGACAAAGCGTTGGGGCTAACCGAAATGACCAACGACGAACTCGACCCACACAAACTCAAATACGGTGATGCCATCTTATTGGACTCCATCGCCTTTGAGCCGGGGATTTACATTGTTTCTCAATCAAAAGCTGACGAACTTCTCGCTAAAATTCCTCCACCGCCAACGCTTCCGGGTCTCACTGATGACAGTGGTATTGCTGTGGGGCCGCCCGATAGCGGTGACATACAACCTCCAACTCCGCCAACTCCGACCCCACCACTGGCGGCTGACAGATACAAGCGAGTCCGTCTCGTTATCAACAACATTCCTGCCGGCAAAATCGCTGACGTCAACCGGGGCGTGTTGCTACCTCTGAGCAGTCTGGTGAAGGATATGAAATTTACGCTTGAGATTGATGTGAGCAGTGAAGAAGGCGTGCCCAAAGCCACCCTTGAGAACAAGATCAAGGAAACCATCCGCCAGATTGGGGCTCAGTTGGGCGATGAGACGTTAGAATGAACCATGACTGAATGAATATCAAGGCCCTGCCCTCAAAATCGAGGCAGGGCCTTTTTTGTCTCTACTCGCTAACGTCGTCGAGTATTGAGAATTCTAACGAGCACTCCAAGACCGATGAGAATCTTCCATTCCGTAGGTAGTGCCAGAAATATTCCAATCATCCCCACGAAAAATTGAAGAACACCGAGTAAGAGTTCGAAAACATTCATTATTACACCTTCCTTAATTTTCAAGTGCCGCAATAATAAACCAAAATCAGACCAAGTGATGGTCTCAACTACCGGCTAAATTAAAAGCAAGGAAGGTTTAATTCAATAGGATGCAAGACGTGGGATAAAGTTCGTACGGCAGAGCCGCGAATGGGGATAGCTTTACAGGGGGATACACGGGGAGTCGCTTTGTTGGCGTATGGATAGCAACAATGGGGGCGAGAATTTGACTGAACAAGTAGCGAAGGTAACCAACAACTACTACCATTACGTGGAGCAATTGAGCCGACAATCGCTGCATGAAAACCATCGCAGCTAAACCTGCTTCAAACACGCGCCCAAGAAGATCTCCCAATCCATAACCAGAGACAAGACTTCCGAATGTGACAACAATCAAGATAGTGAAAGCAATGGTAAGGATAACAATATCTAGGATCGGCCCAAATTCATTGCTTTGCAGGTCGGCAACCAACTGGGGAGAACGTATCAGGAAGAAAAAGCCCACAATCAAAACAGTGATTGTGAACGTAAATAGTAAGATGTTTTTCCGACCTTTGGTTGGATTTAAGTATTTCCAGAGAGTCTTCATAGCCATAAATATGCCATGCGCCATCTATTCTGTCAATTAGCTTAGGTGATAACCACAACATTTTGTATATTCAAACAACCTCACTACTAAATGTAGTTGCTACAGCCATTGCCTAGCCATATAACTGTGTGGTACAATATATTCAGAACTTTTGTTCAATGATGGTTAAAGGGGTTCTCTAATGGTCAATGTTCACTTCTCAGATTTTTTTAATGTCTCGCCCAAATTATTAGAAGAATATGGAGCCTTTAATGTTTCCCTCATCAATGACCTGCCAGTATTCATTGACCCGTTTCTGATCTTTAACAGCAGGAAACCCGAATACCAAGAATTGCATGAAAATGTCATAAGATATGTGAAATTCTTGAGGGATAAATCTCTTACAGGGCAGATAAATGATGGCTTGCTTACGGCTTGGTTCCGTTTTGGTGAAGTCAAGCAGAACTGGCTTGGGTACTCCATGGTAGGAAATAGAGGAAGTGGGCTTGGGTCTAAATTTGCGACGGCTCTAAATAAAAATCTGAATACTTTGTTTGCTGATTTTGGACAAGAAAAAATTACCCATGGAAGCCATCTTGAAAAACTGTGCCTTGTTACTGATGGCGTTGGCCGAGATAATATAAGTGATTTCACTACCAATCTAATCAAAGAATTCTTGCTTGAGTATACTCAGACCTTTGCAAACAACTATATCTCACCAGAATTAAGAAAGGTTGTTGTGGTTGAAAAGGTCCGGTTTAATTATTTTACAGAAAGCTGGGAGCGTGATACATACAACTTGCCGTTCTATGATGGAGACTTCATTCTGCTTACCCCAAAAGATATTTTGACAAAGGACGATATCTGGATAAGCAAAAAAGACCTGTATAACGATTACGACCAAATTGCTTTCGCTATTTCGAATGAACAGCTACGCGCTCAGATTAATAACTACTTTTTGTCCATTCTTCCCCGTGAGCCACAAAAAGAGGACCTTCAGGTAGCTATCGCCCAAGTCATTCGAAAATTCCCCGAATTTATCGAGTACTATATTCGATATAAAGAAGAGCGAGGGGATGAGGCCCGGGCAATTAGCAGTAAGCGGGTCTTTGAAGTTGAAATGTTATTTATTGAGCAAGTTGCCCACTTTATTCAAAAGCTACTTGCTAATACCGGATTCTATGAACGACAAGGGGATACACTTTCTGAAGCGCGAGAACGAGTACTTTTTCTAAAAAATGTGATTGAAAACAAAGATGGATACAGACTCTTTTACCTAAAGGGTAAGCCCATTAAACGAGAGCAAGATCTGCAAATATTATTTAGACTCACTTGGTATTCAACCCCATCCGATGTAAACCGAGAGACAAATAATGGTCGTGGTCCGGTAGATTTCAAAATCTCTCGTGGTAGCAGCGATAAGTCACTTGTAGAGTTTAAGCTCGCCAGTAACACTCAACTCAAAAGAAACCTTGAAAAGCAGGTGGCTATCTATGAACGAGCTAATGACACCGATAAATCCCTTAAAACCATTCTTTACTTCTCGAAGCCAGAATTTGACAAGGTAAAGAAAATTCTACGCGAGCTTGAGTTAGAAAACGACCCCGACATAATCCTAATTGACGCACGTGCAGATAATAAACCATCAGCCTCTAAGGCATAGAGAGTAATGAGAGCTTTAACTATCTCCGAATTTAGACTGATGAAGGATACGCCAGAAGTTAACGTGGATAAGATTTTGGTGAAATAGGCCATCCCACTCTCGGTGATGATGAAGGGCACGATTTATGTGACCGTTGTTTGTCATGATGTTTTAACAAAGAAACTCTGCTTGGAGGTCGAACATGAACAGAATTTTTTCAAATAACACCAACCCCAATCGTAAAAATGACTATTTTGGATTAGAACTGGAGAAATACAGCAAGAAAACAAACGTGTTCATTGCAGCAGCCTTCTTCACCGATTCAAGGTTTATAAGAACCTTGGTAGACAACGGGAGCAATGTCCAATTGATTATTCGTCTAGGTTTTCCAACAAAAGCTCAAGATTTGAAAAACATATATAACTATAAAAACAAAGTTGATATTCGTTATTTCACCTCAAGCAAATTCCATCCAAAGCTCTATATTTTTGGCAACAAAATTGCCTTTGTAGGATCTTCCAATCTGACAGATGCGGGGTTGATTCGCAATCAAGAACTAAATGTTGCCGTCGACTCAGAAGACCCTACCTTTGATGAATTGCGAGATATTTTTCAGAAATATTGGGATGAGGCAGTGCCCTTAACACAAGACGTGTTGGATAAATATTCGGAGATTATTACCTCAGTCGAGATCACCCATTCAAAGGCCGAAAAAGAGATCATTGATAAGATTGGGCTTGTAGAAGGTGAAACCGTTAAAGACCATGATCGCAAGCAAAAACCCAAATCACGGGTTTTTGCTGAAAACTTCTTGAGAAGGTATCAGGGATTTCTACGTAATTTTGAAGTATTAAGGGAGATTTACCTGTCGGTTGGCCGACGACATATGCCTGAAGATAGGCTTCCTTTAAGAATGGAAATTGACCAATTCATTAGTTGGATTAGAGAGGAAAAAGCTTTAGGTGACTCATACATAAACGCTCCTACACGAGACGGGAAGGTGTTAGAAGATTTTGTAGGCAGAAATATCAATGAATTTATGGTCAATGGCTACGAATACGTCGATTATGTAGCCAACCACAGTTACCCAACTATGCAGGCTAATTTGTCTTCGAGAGATACCATCGAATCCTTAACCGAGGAGGAAATAAAAGACACAGTCTGGATAATCCACGCGTTCAATGCGCAGTTAAGATTTCATCATGGGGGTAAGGATACTCTACTGGAAGTTTTTATAGCAGACAATGGCGTAGATAAAATCAAGGAAACTTTCAAATATCTTCTATTTGGAAACGGCGAATATACCCAACGTATGGCCGATTGCATTTTCGACCCCAAATATAAACTAAACCATTTTGGAGAAAGTTGTATTCAGGAAATATATGGATGGGCAAATTCAGAAGATATTCCTCTTTGTAACGGAAGGGCTTTTAAAAGTATGCAATGGTTAGGGTTTGGAGAAATGTGAGACATTACAAGATTCTATGCTAAACCACCAATGAGACTGGCCTGATCATTTTATTTGATCATAGATGGCGTAGTCTACATTGCCTAACTAGTTTATGGTGCGAAACTTCCGAAGGAGGAAAAAGAACCGCGAAAAATAAAAGGATAGAACAAATAGCCGAGATTGGGTGATCGAGTGATGTCTATTTCGAAGCGATAATCTGGCAATTATTAGCGATAACGGCCCAACCGACCCACCGTTGGAAACCATCGTGACCGTGATAAAGGCAGCAATCCATTCCGTATTTACGTTTGAGGACACTAATGCGTCCTTCGATCCCATTGTGCCAGCGGCGGCCTTGTTTGAACCAAGGCGATTTTTCATGGTGCTTACGTTGCTGAGACTTATAGCCGGGTTTGGGTAAGACAATACGTTTAACTCCAAGTTTCTGAGCAAAGTGTTCGTTATCAGCAGAATGGACACCTCGGTCAGCACTGGCTTGGTCAGGAGGCCGACCAAATTGCTGGAGATGATGGTCAAGGGCAGGTTGCCATTGGGTCTCATCACAGGGATTGCCATCAAGAACCCGGAAATCAGTGACTATGCCCCCATCGACTTCATCAAGCCAGACTTTGTGTCCATATTCAACCGGCTTGTTAGCTTTATTGCGGCAAATGATGTCGGTGTGTGGTTCGAAGATACTGACAATCTTGTCTGTGGCTGGAACCTTTTCCCCGTTCATAACACGCCGGGTGGCTTGATCGATGACCTGCTGGACACGAGGGATGAAGGTTTCGAAGGTCTCTTGTAGACGCTGGGCTTGTTGAGAGCTCTGCCCTTTGAGAACTTCAGCCACTTGGCCGACTTGTTCAAGGGTGGTCTGCACCGTTTTGATGAGAGCTTTATAGGCTTGACGACCGGCTTGTTTGGCTTTCTCAGTACGTTTGCCCATCTGTTGGCTGATTTGTCGGCCCAGATTACGGGCTGACCGGATGCGATTGCGAAACGTCTCTTTTACCAGATCGCTCTGTTGACCCACAATCTCTTTAGCTCGGCTCAACGTCCGACCGAGCACCCGCACACTATCGACCAATAATTGGCTATCTCGCGGCGGCTGGATGTTGCTTTCAACCACCGTTCCATCCGTCCGCAACTTGCGTCCTTTGGTCACTTTCAACTCGGTCGCCAAGCTGGTCAACCGATGGTTGAAGGCTTTCAAGCTCTCTGGTTGCACCTGGTTGGCCCATTTGATCAGCGTCGTGTCATCGGGCACGGCTTCAAAGTAGACCCGACAAAACCAGCGTAAGGCTAAACTATCTTTCACTTGTCGCTCCGTCTTCTCGTAGCTCAAGTTATAGAGATGTTTCACGGCCAACATTCGCAGTACCACTTCCACTGGGGTCGAGTTGCGTCCGGTTTGGGTTGTTTTCTCATATCGTTGGGAAAAATCGTTTCGGATCAGACAATATAACTCTTCATCGTCCAGTAGCTGGTCTAGGTTTATCAAGAGCGGTTCTATTTCTATGGCTATTTCTAAGATGGTTTCAAAAAATTTGTCTGTTTCATATTTATCACGTAACATTTTTGGCAACTCCAGAGTTGTTGGTGGTCTTGTCAACCGTATTTTACCAACTTCTCTGGAGTTTCACCTCTTTCGCACCGGAAACTAACTATCTTAATCGGTTTTTTGCCACCACCTTGTCAACCTGATATAATTCCCTAATTAGTCAGTACACTCACAGAGACACTGTTCTCTGATCTCAATCAGCCAGTAAAGATTAGAACTCTCTCGCTTTAAAGCTCTGCCAGAAATGTCTTAGGCTGATCCGGCTAACCCATTAGTCAAGGATCAAAATCCCTCGGTTGAGGAAGCCTGGGCATTGCTGGTGGAGTTTTTGTTTTTCCTTGACTTACCACCAGGCCTTCCAGATTGCCGTCAACCGCCCTCTAGCTTGGGAGGGAAAACGTATGAAACGGGTCTTAATTGTCGATGACGACGTTAATACGCTCGACTTTCTGCGGTTACTGTTGCAGCAATATGGTTACGAAATCTTCTCTGCCCG
>JAGRCC010000234.1:0-2920 GCA_020433785.1 Anaerolineae bacterium | reverse complement strand
GCCGACGATTATCTAACCAAACCCTTTGTCATCGAAGATTTATTGGCGGTGGTGGAAGGTAAGCTACTGGCCGCCGAACGCCTCCGGACTCTATTTGTCCAGCAATCCGGTGGGTCGCAAACGATGACCTTGATCATCAACCAGCAGCAGGTGCAGCTCGACTACCGCCAGCACCGGGCCTGGGTCGGTGAGATAGAGGTTGATCTGACGGCTCGGGAGATGTTCCTGTTGGAGAAACTGGCCCGGCAGCCCAATGAAGTCGTCAGCCTGGCCGATTTGGTCAAGACGACCCACGATCTAACCACTGACTATCAAGAAGCGAGCCAACTTGTGCGTCCCCTCATCCGCACCCTGCGCCGCAAGCTGAAATCTCATCTCGGCGACCAGCCCTGTATCAAGAATGTTCGCGCCCGGGGCTATCTGCTGCTGGCGCAACTCCCCAAGCTGGACTTACGCCCAGAATTGAACCGCTTCAACAGTTCGAATAACCCAGTTGCAGGCTATAAATAGCGTAGATCGCTACCCATCGCTCGATTTTTACAACTGGTTCACTTACCCGGTCAATCATCATCAGCCTATTCACAGCCTGTTGACAGGCCATCAAGCATGGCTTGCCCCGTAAGTACCCCCTCAACAGCCGTAAGGCAGGTAATGTTCAGAACAAGAGACTTGATCCACCGGCTTCTGCTCATCTAGCACGCGCCCATTGTGGCCACACGGGCATCATAACCACAGTAATAATAGCCCAAGTTGTGGCTATTGACAGCCCGTTTCCAGCTCCCTAGACCGGTAACACCAACGGTTCGACCGCAAGTTCTCCTCAATTTTGGATGATTTTCACCCTCAACCAAAATCACCCCATTTGCCAACATGTTTCCCACATTATTTCATCGACCTCAACCAATAAATCCGGTACGCTAAGGCCGTGAGAAATCTAAGGGTTTCTCCAAGGAGAAGCCAAGAGCTATAGATGTGCAAAAGACACTGGCCCTGAACGCCCCTGCCAAAACTTGAAGAGAGTTCCCGGCTTCTCCAATTCAACGGAGGGATACTGTGCCATCAAAAGCGTATCCGGTTCTGGTCGTTACCCTATCAATTCTGACCATCCTCACCAGCCCACCTGTGGTGCGTCCCTTTTTGCAGCAAGCGCCAACACCGACAGCGACACCGGTCACACCGACTATTACCCCCACGCCGACGATGACGCCGGATCCCTTCGCCAACGTGCCGACGGCCACGCCACGCACGGAGGGCATCATCATCGAAGTCAATGCTTTGCCGTCACCGGCGCTGGGTGACCTGCCGCCAACCTATACCCCGACCCCACTCGCAACGTCTCCATCATCATCACCGGCCGTTCTCTTACCTGACTCGACGCTCACCGACAATCCGGCTGAAACGTTCCCGGCTCCGACACCGGCGACCATGCCGCCGGACCGCCTGCGCATCCCCCGCTTAGCGTTGGATGTTCCGGTGGTGCCGGTTGGTATGGCGCCGGTACCGGGGTCGGGAGCTTTCATTAGCCCGGCCATGCCCAACGAGCATGCTGCCGGCTGGCTCAACACCTCAGCCTCTTTTGGCCAGACCGGCAACACGGTCTTGACCGGCCGTCACCAGGTTAAAAAGATGACGGTCTTCCACGGGCTGTGGACGATTGAACCCGGCGATGAGATCAATCTGTATGCCGGTGAGGAGGTGCGGCATTACCGGGTAGCCGAGATTGAAATCGTGCCGGAACAGGACCAGCCGATCGAAGTGCGGCTAGCCAATGCCGAATTCATCCGGTCGACTGAAGAGGAACGCCTGACTCTCGTGACCGGCTGGCCGGAGAAGGGCAACAGCCACCGCACAATCGTCATCGCGTTTCCGGAGGAGTGATCGATGTTTGAATTGCGTTTCAACTGCTGGGCTTTACCTTTGCAGCTTGAACTGGAAAAGGATTGGTCGTTCTGTCGGCCTGTGCGGATTATCACCCTCTCTTTTCTCTGCTTCCACTGGACCATTTTCATTGTTTAGGAGGACGAGATGCCATCATTTAACATTCCACTCCGCTCTCTCGTGCTGGTCTTATTTATCATCAGCCTCAGTCTCAGCTTCACACCGCTCACGCCGCCGGCTTCAGCCCAACCAGTTAAGACTCTGCCGGTCAGCGAGACAAGCTCAGCCAGCTACGATTGTCTGCACATGGTGTCTTTACGATTACCTCACTGCCGGGGCAAACTAATCTTGCTGATCCTCAAACGTTGGGTTGAGACGCATGTTGAGTGGGATACCCGCCGCTGGGCGATGCCGATCTATGTTGAGTTTGATCAGATTGACCGCTGGCAGCGGGTGACCTTGCTTTGTTTGCATGTCAGCAGGAGCAGGCCATGAGACCGCTGCCCTTCTCGGCCTTCATCAGCAAATACCATTTCGAACTGATTGTTATCCTGGTCGAGCTGATCGCCTGTCTCATCGTGGCCTTAACCCTGCTTAAGCTGCTGGCACCGGCCTCCGGGCTGGCCCTGGCCGCCGAACCAGAACCGACGCGCCAGCGCCCCTTCAAACGAGTAACTCTCCCACCCCTGCCTACGCTGGCTGAACCGTTCGAACCTGCCGGAATAACCATCGCGATCACCGAACGCCCGACATCATCACAGGCCACACCAGAGCGGGGTCCGGCAAACCTGCTTGAAAACCGCTGGCCGGGTTCAACCTCACCCACCAATAACAACACTCCGTTAAGTTTCTGGCCGGTACAGGGCGCGATCAGCCAGGAGTTTGGCTGCTCACCCTATTTCAGCGGCAGCCCCGGTCAGGGGTGTCCAGCGGCGCAGCCCTGGTTTCATGATGGACTGGACCTGGCCGCCTGGCCCGGCGCACCCGTTCAAGCCGGGCTGGCCGGCACGGTCATCTTCGCCGGGCCGGATGGCGATGGGCC
>JAGRCC010000233.1 GCA_020433785.1 Anaerolineae bacterium | reverse complement strand
GGCAAAACGGCACGCCGGTCTTTGATGACAAATTATTTCCAACACGCTCTTTCTTAGGCGAACCGGCAGCGGCCGAGGCCGTTCAATTTCTGGCCGATTTGACCAACGTCGATCAAGTAACGCCGCCCTATGAAGTCCTTAGAAGTTCCGAGGAAATCGCCCGTTTGTTTAAGGAAGAAAAATTGGCGATGGCCTTCGGCAACCACGCCCTGGTCCCCGCCTTTTCTGAAATCGATGCCTTCGAGTGGGATGTGGTCGGCTTGCCCCGGCAAAAAGAGGCTGCCAACCTGGCCGCCGGCGCAGGTTATTTTATCGCGGCGAATACCACGCACCCCACTGAAGCCTGGACCTTTCTAAAATTTCTGGCGGGTCCGAAAGGCCAAGCGATTTTTACTGAAGCCGGCGTAGCTGTTCCGGCTCGAAAATCGGTGGCCGAGTCGGAAATATTTATGAAACCAAGGGCCTCTTATGACATTCACACCTTTCTGGAAGAGGTCGAAATTGGCCAAACCGATCCTGCCTTTCCGGGGGCAAATGACATTAACGATATGATGAACGAGGAGGTTTTGGTCCCCGTCTGGCGCGGTGAGCAATCCGCGACCGACGCGCTTCAAGCGGCCCTACCGGAAATAGAACGCATCATCGACGAGAATCAGCCGCCTAACCAATAATTTCCGCAATTCATGAGACGTATTAGGTTTGTTCGTATTGGGCAAGTTATCGGCGCAGGATTTGGTATTATCCTGTGCCTAGCTTTATTAACCGGTCTGTTGGGCAGGATAGCTTATCAGGTCAGTGTCTGGCAGCGAGATACGATTAGAACCCGAAGTGATGTTGACCGCTTAACACTGGAATTAGAGCTTATCTCCGTTCGGCGCACCGACTCTCTCCGCCGCTATCTAGATTCGTCCGATGTAACCCTGCTAGCCAATTACCAAACGTTCCAATTGGCCTATGCCGATATTTCTTCGCGGCTGGACAATGTGATTACCACGGCTGAAGAACTCCGCGCTTTGGAAGACGTCAAACAGGCGGAAGATATATTTAGCGGCAAAGAGAGCGAGATCCTACGCCTCTACCAGGACGGCTTTCAAGCCTCGGCCCGCTTTTTGTGGGAAACCGAAGGCGTGGCGGCCCAAGACAAATTGTTAGGCGCGATCGAGCGGCTGCGACTGGCCCAAGGCAACACCAGCGCGGCTATCGTTCGGCGGGCCCGCCAAACCGAGAATCTGGTCATCAACGCCATTACCATTTTTGTCCCGCTAATGCTCATTGGCGGCCTCATTTTAGGTTATATCATCACCCGCAAAATCACCCACCCCATCTCAGAATTGGTCGAAAGTGTTCAGCAGATCGGCACTAACCTGCAAACCCGGGCCGAACCGTCCGGCCCCGAGGAAATTGCCTTTCTGGGCGAAACGATCAACGAAATGGCCGGCAATTTACTAAGTTCCCGGCAGTCGCTGCAAGCCTACAAAGATCGCCTGGAGCAGGAGCTAAAGTTGGCCAGCCAGATTCAGGCCAGTTTTCTGCCCACCCGGCTGCCGCAATCCGCTAAGCTGGAGTTAGCCGTCTACTGGCAACCGGCCCGCGAGGTAGCCGGCGATTTCTATGCCTACATCGATTTAGACGACGGCAAGCGCGGCATCGCCATCGG
Source organism: Anaerolineae bacterium (assembly GCA_020433785.1). Next base: position 10,308 of record JAGRCC010000233.1, on the reverse strand, counting down.
CGATGTTAGCGGGAAGGGCGCGCCCGCCGCCATGACCGGCACCCTGGCCGAAGGGCTGTTGGAAGTTTACGCCCCCTTTCATCTCAAGCCGGAAACCCTGCTCGACACGCTCAACAAGGATTTGGCGACCCGATTGGCTCCCAATCATATGAATGTGGCTTGCTGCTACGCCATTCTAGATGACCTATCCTCATCGCTAACCATTGCCAACGCCGGCCTAATTCATCCCTATTTGCGGCGCAATAATCACCTCGAAGAGCTTGAAATCGGCGGGCTACCCCTGGGATCAACCAACGATTACAGCTACCGATCTATCTCGGTCAATTTAGAGCCGGATGACCTGGTAATTTTTAGCAGCGACGGCCTGGTGGAAGCGATGAATGAGCGGTCGGAGATGTTCGGCTTCGATCGGCTGCATTCGGCCCTGCTGCACCTCCCATCGGGCTCTAACGCCGACGAGGCTATCAAACAGCTTGTGGGCATGGTCATGGATTTCACCAATCATACCGAACTTCACGATGATATGACGATTTTAGTGGCTCGCGTTAGAGCCTAAAATCGGCGCCAATCCGGTTTGACAAAATTTTATCATCCGATAAACTTCTTATACACCGTAAGATTAACCCACAGGATTAGACCATTATGGAAGATTTTCCGCAAGAACCATCATCAGCTTATCACCAGCAACCGGCCACGCCCGCACCCGTAAGCCCCGTTTATTTTGGGACAGCCTTAGCCATTGCCTTTGCCATCGGGCTGTTCATCGGCTTAACCGGCCGCCCGTTGGTCATCCGTGATGTGCCGGTGCAAGTGGTGGTTACGGTTGTGCCCAATCAGAATGAGCAAGCCGTGGCCCAAGCTTCGGCCGGCGACAGCGGCGCTAACCAAACCACCGTAGACGAAGCTCAGGCGGCGGCGGACGGCACGGCCACGCCCACCTTGATGGAATTCGTGATGTCCGATGCACGCCACATTCAGGGCGATCCCAACGCCCCCATAACGGTGGTCGAGTACAGCGACTTCAAATGACATTTTTGCGGGCGTTTCGCCGCCGACTCGTTGAGTCGCCTTCGTGAAGAATATGTGGAAACGGGCAAAGTGAAATTTGTTTACAAACATTTCGCCATTCTGGGGCCGGAGTCGAATCGAGGGGCTGAGGCCAGTGAGTGCGCCGCCGAACAGGATGCCTTTTGGCCCTATCACGACCGGTTATTTGCCGATCAAAATGAAAGTCACAGCTCGCTCAACCAGGAGACGTTGGTGAGCTTAGCCGGTGAGCTAGATCTGGATACGTCGGCTTTTGCCGACTGTCTGTCGTCAGGTCGCTACAGTTTGCAAATTTCGCGCGAGTCGCAAACGGTGCAAGCCTTGGGACTGCGCGGGACGCCCGGCTTTTTAATCAACGGCTTATTTCTCAATGGCGCTCAGCCTTTTGAAGTGTTCCAACAGGTTATCGATGAGCAGCTTGCGGCCGTTGAGCCAAAGTAATAGGAGAAGATTAATTTATGGGCAAGAAATCAACCCAACTCCCCAAAAGCAAACGATCAAGCCAGACGAGTGATAAATCCAATAACAAAATGTACTTTACCTGGTTCGCCATTGGCGGAGTTGTGATCGCGTTGATCGTCATTGGGCTGTTCTACCTGGGCTACAATGGTCAGGCTATCGCCAACAGTGGTATTGAAGGGTTGGAGATTTTTCCCGATCCCGGTCAGGGTCACGTGGACGGCGATATTAACTACACATCGGTTGTGCCGGTGGGAGGGCCGCATAATCCCGTTTGGCAATTGTGCGGCATCTATAACGAACCGGTTCGTCCCGAGAACACGATCCATTCGATGGAACACGGCGCGGTCTGGCTGACCTACCAACCGAGTTTATCCGAAGAAGAGGTGGAATATCTGCGGAATGTGGTCCGCCAAGAGCGCTCTGATCGAGGGGAAGCGTTGGTGATTCTATCACCGGAGCCAGATATCGACGCGCCGGTGATCGCCACCGCCTGGCGAGTCCAGCTCAAACTGGATGACGTTTTCGATGACCGTTTGAATGAATTCCTCGATCGCTACCAGCGCGGCCCCTTCTACCCTGAACCCGGAGCTAGCTGCACCTTTGGCGGTATCGGCGAACCGACGTTGTAAATTATGATTGCGGGCGTTGCGCCTGCTGCCACGCTGCTACAATCTCTCGATTTACGGCCACTTTAGTCAGGAAACAGTTGCGCAAGTGCGTGTCGCTGATCTCGTTGGTGCGCTGTTGAAGGATGCCGTGGGCTTCATTTAAAATTGCATTCGCCTGGTCGGTATCGCCCAGAGCGGTCAAGACGCGGTAACCGGATTGATAGATAATCCAGGGGTCCCAGAACTTCTGAGCATTGCCGGCCTGAATCCAATCGACCACCGTGGTGATGTGGCGGCAGGCTTCGTCCAAATTATCTTGGGCCAGAGCCAAGCGAGCCAGTCCGGCCAGATCAAACACCGTCAGGGTAGTGGCCCCAATATCCTGATGTATGGCTAACGCCGCCTGATAATTGGCGCTAGCCAGCTCAAATTGCTCCAACTGTTCATAATTAAGGCCAAATCCACTTAAGGCATAACTTTCGTTTTCCCGATCATTAACGGAGCGAGAGATATCGAGTGCCTGCTGGCAATAGTCTAAACCGGCCTGGGGATTGTGCTGATCGTAAGCCAGCCAGCCCAGATGGCTGAGGGCGGTGGCTTCGCCGTAGCGACTGCCGGTCATTCGGCGTAGTTCCAGCTTGGCTTGATAATGTTCTGCGGCCAGATCGTAGTCGCCCAGCCGTTGGTAAATCCAGCCGAGGACCAGATGGCTGGTGGCCTCACCTTCGCGATTATCCATGCTTCGGGTTAAGTCATGAGCCGCCTGCAAATAATGCTGAGCCACATCGTACTGGCCCAAGCGGTAGCTGGCTCGCCCCAGATGAAACAGGCTGGCGACCCGTGTTTCCAAAGTACCGGACACTTTCAGCGCATCGAGGGCATCGGTGGCCCATTTTTGGACCTGCGGATAGTCGAAACGACGCCAGGCCGCCAGCGCCAATAGATTGAGACTCTCCGCTTGCAGCGCGGCATTTCCCGATCGCCGGGCAATGCGCAGGCCAACCTCGGCCGCCTCAGCCGAAGCCCGGTATTCGCTAATTTTGTCAAAGTAGGCCGAGCGCCGGTTGTGGGTGATGGCCAGGCGGGGGTCATCCTGGGTTAATTCGGCCAAAGTTTGCATTTGGGTCAGGGTATCGGCTTGCTGATCTCGCTCCCCCATGCGGTCGAGAATAATTTCTTGATCGACTAGAATCTCCCAACGTTGGGCGTAATCATCGCGGTTCAACAAAGCCAACGCTCGGTTATAGAGCGAGCGGGCTTCCTGGTTAGCGAAAGTGGCGCGGGCATCGTCGGCGGCTTGCTTGAGATATTTCAGCGCACGGGCTCTGTCGCCGCTTTGCTCAAAGTGATAGGCTAGCATGAGGGCTATTTCGCCGTCGTGAAGATGGTCAGCCAAAACCGCTTCCAGAGCCTCGCCAACCTGTTGGTGAATTTGCCGCCGGTCGCTGTAGAGCAAACTGCCGTAAACCGACTCCTGAGTAAACACATGCTTAAAAGCATACTCCAGATCTGGATCGCTCTTTTGGCGCGCGATCAAATCAAGAATTTCGAGATTGTTTAAATAGTCTGTGAGCTTTGACATCATTATCCTCTAATGAGTGATATTCAGCTTGTCCACTACCTGCGTTAACACCTGATACGAAAAACTACGGCCTACGACCGAGGCGACCTGCAACACCCGTTTGGTTTCGGGATCGAGCTGATCGATACGTGACATAATAACGCCTTGCAGCGTATCGGGCAGCGTAATGGCGTCGATGCCGGCTGTCACCAGCCAGGACTGACCATCTTCAGCCTGAGTAATCGTCCCGCTGTTGATGAGTGAGCGAATAACTTCTTCCAAATAGAAGGGGTTGCCTTCCGCTTTGGCAATGATCAACTGTTTGATGTTATTGGGCAGGGTGTCTGGGCCAAGCAAATTGTCGAGCAATTGGCTGCTTTCCGCTTGACTCAGCGGCCCTAACTGCATTACCAATGAGGACTCGCCTAATGCTTCCCCGATTCGCTGCTGAAACCGGGCCATACGACTATCGCGGACAGGCAGCCGGTAGATTAAGAAGAGCAGCAGGGCATGCGCTTGGGTTAAGGGCAGCAAGTTTTCTAACAGATGCAGACTGGATGGATCGGCCCAGTGTAAATCTTCCCAAACCATAACCAGCGGTTTTTGTTGACTGGTCACCGTGACGAAAGTCTGCACTGCCTGTAAAATTCGCTGGTGCAGGGCGTCACCTTCCAAATATTTGATCCGCTGCGCCGAGTCTTCATCTAGGGGAATGTCCAACAAATGCGCCAGATAAGGGTATGTTTCGGCGAATTGATCGGGCAGCAGTTGCTCGACCGCCGCTCGCAGTGTGGAGGCTTTGAGCGCAATCGGCGAGTCCAGATCAAGGCCCAGCATATTTCGCAGTAAATCGCGGGTAATAAGGTAACTGGCCTCTTGACCGAAAGACAAGGCCCGCCCTTCAACCCACTGCGCCCGACCATCTCGAGCACAGAGGAGATTTAACTCCTCGACCAATCGAGATTTGCCTAACCCGGCATCACCGGTGACGGATACCACTCGCCCCTGGCCTTCGTAGAAATGGTTTAAGAACTGTTTGAGGGTCGTTAATTCTTGGATACGACCAACCAGCGGCGAATATAACCCTTCGATGCCGCGCAGTTGGCCCCCCGTCACCGCCTTGGTTTTGAGCAGGCGATAGACTCGCACCGGCTGGGCTTTACCTTTAACCTGAACCGGCTTCAACGCATCGAACTCAAAAAGAGGAGCAGTTAAACGGTGGGTGGTTTCTCCCACCAAAATTTCGCCGGCCTCGCTTAAATCTTCCAATCGGGCCGCCAGATTTACGGTGTCGCCCATCACGCTGTAATCCTGGCGTTGGCTGGTGCCGATGCCGCCGGCAATGACCAGACCGCTGTTAATACCAAAATGAAGGGCCAGCGGTTTCGGAATTTTATCGGCGTGCTGCTGGTTGAACTCTTCCAGAGCGCCCATCATATCCAGAGCAGCTCGCAGCGCGCGCTCCGGATCGTTTTCATGAGCGACGGGTGCGCCAAACAGGGCCATAATCTCATCGCCGATGAATTTGTCGATGTGGCCGCCGTAGCGATCGATGATCGCTCCTAGCCGTTCAAAACAGCCGTTGATCATCCCCCGCACTTCTTCCGGATCGAGCTTTTCGCTCATAGCGGTAAAGCCGGAGATGTCGGCGAACATCACTGTGACGTGCCGGCGCTCACCCTTCATCGCTGAGCTGGACACCTTGCTCGACTTCATGGTGACCAGCCATTGGCGCAGGGCCGCCAGGCTGGTATCAACCGCAGCTTGATCCAAGCCTTCTAAGGCTCGGATGGCTTGTTCTATACTCTGGCGATCGGTCATATGTCAAGCCCTTTATGTATTTACTTAGAATAGTTAAAAACCCTTCAACATTGTAACACAAAACCGATATCAGTTATAGAGGATTTTTGGGGGATTACGCCGGTACTCCCCGGGCTTGCGGTTGGGGGGTTTCGGTGGTGGACGGCAAGAAATAGGCCAGCACCGCGGCCACGATACTCAGCGCCGTTCCCACCTGGATCATCGGCCCCACGCCCACAAAATTGGCGCCAATCCCAATGATCCAGACCGCAATGGCGCCGGAGCCGAAGACATAACCTAACGCAACGCCGGAGGTAAAGGCTTTGCCGCCGGGTAAAACACTCTGGGCAATGACGACCAAAATACTGTGCGATGCCCCAATCAAGCCCCCAACCAGCACCACCAGGCCAAAAGCCGACCAGCCGCTATTCATCGGTAAAAAGTAAAGTGGGATTGATCCTAAAAAGAGGGTGGCAAATATCACTTGCCGCCGCCCAAACCGATCGGCTATGTTGCCCGCCATCACGCCGGCAATGGCCGAGGCCATCCAGAATGTGCCGGTAATCAGGCCGTAGCTGGCGGCAGTCCAACCCATTTCTTGAAATAGTTTGGGCAAAAATGACACCGTACCAATCGCCGCCCAGGACCGCAACCCCATCACCACCGCTAAAACAATAATCGCTCCCCACCGAATTGCTTGTTTAGACAACGGGGAATTTGAGGAATGTGAGGTGGGAACCGGCGTAAATTTAGGGCCGGTGCGCCATAAGGCCACCGCCATCAGCATCAGAACCGGCGCCGCCAAAATGGCCAACCCAAACATGCCCGAAAAACCGATCGTGTCGAGAATGAGGCCGGCGATAACCGGACCGCCGGCCAGGCCGGTCTGGCCAAATAAAAAGAATAGAGCCGTACCCGTCGCGGCTTGCTCGGTAGACGTTTCGGCGGCGTGCTTGGTGCCCAGTGGATGAAACGCACTTGACCCAACGCTGGCTAACACATATGGGATCAGAAACCAGTAAAAGCTGTTGGTTTGCTGCGCCAAAACTAACGATAAAAGCATAAAACTGATCGTCCAGATCACGCTGCCGGCTCCCAACCAGCGGCTGCCGATCTTATCATCGATCCAGCCAAAAAGGGGTTGGGTCAACGCCGCAAAAAATTGATAAGCCCCAATGGCAAACCCCACCTGAGCCAAATTCCACTCCAGGGATTTACTCAACTCAGTAACCAAGATAGGGCCAGAACTATTGAATATATCTATCGTGAAATGTCCCAATACTACCGCCAAAAAAATCGGTTTACGAAACAGTAACGACATTGCAACTGCCTTTCTATTAAGCAATAACTACCACTTAAGCTTTCATATTGACCGAATAATGCCGGCCATTTGACAAGTTTCATTAATGGTTTGGGGGTAACATGCGATTTATTTGAAAAAAGGTCATCGTAGCCGAGCAGCCGATAATGGCTCGATGCACAGGCCTGATAAACAAAAAAAACCTCCTATCATAGGAGGCTACGGCCAGCCACACCAATCTCTATTTAGGGCAATGTTCTAGTGAGTAGATACCCCTAACACAAATCCGGGACTACACCAACATCTGCTAGGTCACAATTCAGAAGTTTTGGACTGACACGAAAAGTCGAGCTAAATTTCCCCATATTTGCGGACAAGTGTATTATAGAGCCATAACTTTGTCAAGCTTTAAAGTCTAACCGAACTCTAATCATTTTCAAACTTTTTTCTTAGAGGATTATGGTACTTTGGTAAAGTTAGCAACCTGGAGAGGCTTCATTAATTAAATGAATTACGGTATCGATTAAATGGGTTATCATTCCGTGTTTAATGAGCTGATTTGCACCAGGTTTGTATGATTTTAGAGGCATATTTAACAATTTATTCCCCTCTTTACAATTCCAGATACATCAAAATAAATTGTGCTAGTGAAACAGAGGATGCGTCATCGTGGGTCGAGAGCGAAAAGACCTTGTAGCGTTATATAATATTGCCGTCGCTGTTGGATCGAGCTTAAGTTTGAAAGAGGTTATCTGGCGGCTTTACAAAGAAGCCACCCGATCAATTGACCCGGCGAACTTTGCTATTGTGATCTATGACGAGCATAAAGATAAATTGATTTTCTATTTAGTCTACGATCAATTTAAGCCGGTTAAACCGTTTGCTTTAAAACATTCGAGCAATCAGGGGCTGATCAGTCAGGTTCTTAATACCAAAGAACCGCATTTGATTAACGATCTTAGCCGCACCACCGATCAATTTGAAATCAACCGCATGCATCCTAACAAACCGGCTCGTTCGTGGCTGGGCGTCCCCTTCTTCAACGCTAACTTGTCCGGCGAAAATGCTCAGGGCGTCATCGCTATTTGGAGCTACAAATCTCACGCTTACTCAGAGCGTGACATGTGGTTTTTGTCCGAGATCGCCACGCAGGCCGCCATTGCTATTCGCAACGCTAATCTGTTTGAAGCCAGCCAGCGCCGCATTCTTGAAATGTCGGTGGTAAATGATGTCGCCAGAACCTTATCCTCAACGCTGGAGTTGGAGGAAGTGCTGCACCGAATTATGGATCAAGTGGAAGAGATGTTAAATGTCAGCGCCGGCTTCCTCCTATTGAAAGACCCTACCACCGAAGATCTCCTGTTTCAAATTGGGTTGGGCCAGACGAAAAATATCGACTACTTCCGCATTCCTAAGGGCAAAGGCGTGGCCGGCCACGTGGCAGTAACCGGCAAGCCCATGCACGTGGAGAAAAAAGAGCATCCCATCGATTTTCACGCCCAGAATCTGTTATGCGTCCCGCTAATTTTGCACAATCAAGTCATCGGTGTCTTGGAAGTTCTCAATAAAAAAGAGGGTCACTTCTCCCAAAATGATCTGGAACTGCTGGCCTCAATCGCTTCCTTCGCTGCTATTGCCATCGAAAACGCGCGGCTGCATGAGAGTGTTCTCGATGAACGCGACCGCGTGATCGAAGCGGAAGAAGTGGCTCGCAAAGCCTTAGCCCGCGATCTGCACGACGGCCCCGTTCAGCTTGTATCCAGTCTATCCATGCGGCTTAATTTCTGCCAAAGATTGATCAAGGAAAGCCCAAATTTGCTGGTTAAAGAATTGCCCACCGCGATGCAACTGGCCGACCGGGCTGTTCACCAAATGCGGACAATGCTGTTTGAACTGCGGCCGCTCGCTCTGGAAGTGGATGGGTTAGAATCAGCCCTAAAAACCTTTATCGACCGCCAGCAGCACGATATTTCGGAAAAACAACCCCGGCTAACGCTGTCAATTGAAACCGATAACCCTCAAGGCCATTTAACCCGGCAAGACACCAAAGTCGAAACCGCCTTGTTCGCCATTGTGCAAGAGGCTGTAACCAACGCCATCAAACACGCCCAATCAAGTTATGTTCAGGTTCAACTCCGGGAAACCACCACCGCCCTCTATGCCACAATCGCCGATGACGGCCTCGGTTTTAATGTCGATGAGATGATGGACACCTACAGCCAACGCGGCAGTTTGGGCCTAATCAATATTAAAGAACGGACCGAACTCATCGGCGGTGATCTGGCGATTCGCTCGGTATCGGGCAAAGGCACCAAAATCAGAATCTTTGTGCCCAAAGCGCAGCAAGAACGGTTGAAAAAACGCGGCCAGAGCGGCGTTCTCTCCAACTCCAAGCGGGTTCAAACCGCCATTTTATCCAAATCACTCAACGGCACCAAACATTAAAATAATGGTTGCCGGGCGACAGTCGCCTGGCTTGAACTGTTCATTTGCGCGCATCCTCTGAGTTTGGAAAACATAGCCTGAACTGGTAAAGTTGCTGCCACATTATTGTTGCGAGCAACTATTATGTCTTTAGATGATCTCTTAAACCACTGGCGCGATATACCCACAATTGCGCCCAACATCGCCGCGTGGCACACCCAACCGGCCCAACCGGCCCAATTAGCGCCCTTGCCCGCTAATCTCCACCCCACCTTAACTCATAACTTGTACGAACTGGACATCCACCAACTATACACCCATCAGGCAGCGGCGTGGTCCCACCTTCAAGCCGGCCGAAATCCGGTCATCGTCACCGGGACCGCCAGCGGCAAAACGCTCTGCTACAACCTGCCCGTGCTCGATCACCTGCTCAACGATCCTTACGCCCGCGCCCTCTACCTCTTCCCCACCAAAGCCCTCACCTACGATCAAGCCGCTGCGTTGAATAAGCTGTCAGCTATCAGCCATCAGCCATCGGCCATCGGCGGTCAAGTTTCATCATTCCCTCCGGTATCTACGTATGATGGCGACACCCCCGCTGCTGCCCGACCAGCGATTCGACGTCAGGCCCGGATTGTGCTAACTAACCCCGATATGCTGCACACCGCCATCCTACCGCACCACACCAAATGGGCCGATTTTTTCCGCAACCTGCGCTTTGTGGTCATCGACGAGATGCACGTTTACCGGGGCGTCTTTGGCTCCCACGTCGCCAACGTCCTACGCCGGCTCAAACGTATCGCCGCCTTTTACGACGCCGCGCCCCAATTCATCCTCACCTCCGCCACCATCGCCAACCCCACCGAACTGGCCGAGCGCCTCATCGAAGCGCCGACTATCCTGGTGGACAACGACGGGTCCGCCAAAGGCCCCAAACAATTTCTCATCTACATCCCGCCCATCATCGACGCCGACCTCGGCCTCCGTCGCAGCAGCCTCCTCGAAGCCGTGCGCCTGGCCCAAGACCTGTTTCATTACAACCTCCAAACCATCCTTTTCGCCCGCACCCGCCGCACCGTCGAACTCCTCCTCACCTACCTCAAAGA
>JAGRCC010000232.1 GCA_020433785.1 Anaerolineae bacterium | reverse complement strand
TCGACCTCATAGCCGGCCAGGCGCAGCCCCACCGCTGCGGCCGCGGTTTGGCTATCATCCAGCATCTGAAAATTGCGTTGGGCCACCTCTTGCACCGTAGTATCGGGCGGCACAATCTGCTCCGGGGGCACCAGCCGGATGGCGGGGCTGACCAGGCCAAGCAGCCACTCGCCCGCTGTAATCGGCGTTTGGGAGAAGACGGTGGTCAGCAAAAAGCTGCCCCGCACCGGTTGGCGATAGGCATCGGGCACCACCACCATCGGCTCGACCGGCGGGGCAATACCGGGCGCTTCCAGCCCATTGTTGGTCGGCACCAGCAGCAGCGTCAGGCTCACCAAGCTGCCGATGAGCAAGAACGCCAGCGGTAGGCGAATGAACACCATCGACCAGAGGGGTGGTGCGGCCGGATCGGGCCGAGTCCACGGCAGACCGGGGTGGGCCAGCAGCATCACGCCGATTAATCCGGCCAACAGCAGCGTCCCGGCCCCGGTCGCGCCACTGAACCGCACCTGCTGGCTCATCAGAAAAAAGCCCCAGCCGGTCAGGCCGGCCACCACCACTAGGCCCCATCGCCGCTCGATCCGCGCCCAGAAGGCGGGTCGGGCCAGCAGGCCCCAGACGATGGCCCGCATTAACCGCCCGCCGTCCAAGGGCAGGCAAGGCACCAAATTGATGGCCGCGACGCCGGTGTTGAATAGGATTAAAAACAGGGTAACAGTATTGAGGTAGGCATTGAGCTGGATATTCCACAGCAGATACGCCAGCCCGGCCAGTCCCAAGCTAGCCATCGGCCCGGCCAGCGCCGCCACAGCTTCGCGCCAGGCCGTGGGCGCAGCCGGCCACACCTGAGCGGCATCGCCGACTGGATAGAGAGGAATAGCTGGGGGTAACTCGCTGCCAACGGCGCGCGCCGCCCACTGATGCGCCATCACGTGTCCGACGAGGCAAATGAGACTTATAACGCCCGTTATCACCGCCAGTATCCACGTTTCCAGCGGCGTGAGAAAGGCGCTAACAATCGGAATGTAAAGCGCGCCAATTGCCCACAAGCCAGCCGCCACACCGACCAGCCAGGTCAGATTAAATAGTACCACGCTGCGCCCTAGCGGCAGGCGGAGACTGAACTTCATCATAACAAGGCTTCGGCTCGGGCCTTCATAATTTCGAGGATATACATCTGCACATCACGCATAAAAAAGTCGGTCCAGAGGCTGCTGTAAAAATTGAAGCGTGTGTTCAAGCGATAGGTGCTGGTGAAATGTAAGATGACCCCCTTATCGCCAACCGGTTCAATGGCGTACTTGCCTGCCACCACATCGAAATAACGTCCTCCGATTTCCTGCAACGGCAGCGACGTGCCGGTTACGGCTCGCGTATCGGCCTCCATTTGCATAACGTAACTTTCATTCGGCTGCCACTGGCTAATGCGTTCGACAAAAGCCAGGCCATTCTCCCACTGGCCGTGTCGCACCCCGCCCACACCGTCGTAGGTTAGGGTGGCGGACTGGGGGCGCGGTAAACCAGCCAGGTGAAAAAAGCTAAAGTGGTGTTCAGCCTCGGTGATTTCGGCCACACGGGTAATCTGCTGCCAGACGGCGGCCGGCTCAGCCTCAACCTCGATTTGGGTGTGTACGGTGCGCAGCGTGTCTTGACGGGGCAACTGGCCTTCAATCGGAGCGATCATAAAAGGCAATACCAGCAGAACAACCGCCAAGGTCGTCTGCGATTTAGTTGAGGCGTCGAAGGCGGTCAAGAACCAACACATCAACAGCCCGCCGACCGTGGACATCGTAAAAAAGACCGGCAGCGCCATTACAACGCAGATCCAGGCCTCCCACGATAGAGCCACAGCTAGGGCCGAGAAGATGAAGCACGGCGCCCACGGCGCGAAAAAGGCGTAGAGCCAGTTGGTCCGGTATTGAGCGGGCGCGAAATATTGCGTTAAAACACCGATGACCACCGGCGCAACAAACAAAAAGCCAACACTAAGGGTGCCAAAAACCGTCGAAAGCTGCTCGCTGCCGAAGGCCAACCGGACAAAGAGCCCATATCCGGCCGCCATCACAAAGCTAAACAAAATGGGAATCAGGATTTTGAATTTTGACATAGTGGGTTTAGTCGTGTCCAAGAAATAAGTTGTAGCTTTGCCACTTTACCCCGCTCTACCGTTAATTAGCACCGGTGAGTTTGGCAATGGCTGTCGCCCGATCGGGCACAAAGCAGGCCAGTTGGCCGCGATTGCTCTCACCGATAAACGCCTGTAGGCTGTTGCTCTTGAACTTTTCAAACGTACCGATAACGGCCAGCTTCATCCGGTAGTTGGCGCACTTTTGCAATATTTCGCCGGCCAGCCCGCTTCGCAGTTCAAAGAACGCCGGATGCAAATGCTGCTCATAAACCATGATCCGATCGGCTCCGTGATAATTGGCCTCGGCGATAATATCCAATGCATCTTGCGGATTGTTGATGACAATCTCGTCTGATATCACTTCAGCAAGGTGATGCTGCTGTATTTCGAAGAAATTCAGTTCCACAATCAAGCTCCTACGTCCAAATCATACGATATCCCGTTATTCTATCATCCCTGAGCATCAAAAACAATATTTTTGGCGCTTATGCGCCCCAATTGATCTTCTCGACTTCCGCGGACTAGTCAAACATCGCAGCCGCAGATTAGCCCACTGGCTAGGTCTTTAACTAATCAACAGCCCGGTGTATCCGGACAAATTATGATGTATGATTAAACTAGCTATTAGAGTACGGGGAAGCCTATGTCGAATAGTTGAGCATAAACTTACGCCTCAGACGCGCAGCAATGCGTTCAGTGAGTTTTTTAGAGAAGATTGACGCACCGGCAGACGTGACCACTGAACTTCCCCTCACAAATAACAGCCCCTTTCAAACGTATCCCTGGCTCGCTGACAGTATCTAACAAAGTAACCTTAACCTTTCTCAACCCCATCGTAATCGGTTCCTCCTCCATCTTTCACCATACAGCCAATAGCAAATTCGTCTGGGTTCCCCCCACATAAAGATAAATCGGAGTAGGTTCAACCGCTACGAGGGATCGATGGCGGAAGAGTATAGGACGAGACAGCACCCATGAAAGGAGGCAATGTATGATCGACGCAATGCAAAACCTGTCAACGTTAGCAACCGTCTATGAGCGGCAAGTTGATCAGCTACCGCCATCCATTGACTCGCCCAACGCCCCGGCAGCGCTGGCCTGCCTAATTCTACGCGATCAAGTCGCCTACCAGATGACTGAAGCCGGCCCGCCTGACCCCGAAACGGCCCAACATATTATTACTGCCGACCAGCAACTTCGCCGACGGCTGCCGATCATCCGCGGCCTGCCCGAGCTGCCGGCCTGGCGACAAAGCTTTAATCCTCCCGCCGAGGCCTGGTGGTGGCCGGAGCCGCCGGCCCGACCTCGCTTCAATGAGCGATTCAACTGGCTATGGACCGCGTTGGCCTTGGCCTTTCTGGCCGTTGCCCTCAGCTTGATTGCCGATATTGCCTCCCGCTTTCTCAGCGGCAATACCGACGCCTATGGTATTCTGGCCATCGTCGGTCCCACCCTTCTGACCTTGTTTACGACCCGCAGCGTTTTGACCGAAGCCGGACAAAAAGCCATCCAGCGAATGTTGAGCGGCTTCAAATTCATTCCGGCCGGATGGCGAGAAGAGTTGGGCTTGGCGGCCTCCATCGGGCTGGTGATCGCAATGGCTCTGTTCTGGTTTTCGCTGCCAGCCATTGCCAAATCCTACCACGATAACGGTTTGGCGCAGTACGGTCGGGGCGAATTTACGGCAGCCAAAGCCAGCTATGAACGAGCGTTGGCCCTCGACGCCAACCTGATCGAAACTCACTACAATCTGGGCGTACTGTATGAAGATCTGAACCAACCAGACCAAGCCAAAACCGAATACCAGTTGGCAGTGCAAGGTAGCAAGCTCGACGCGGCCTACAACAATCTGGCCCGGCTGTATATTTTGGATAACGACTTTGACACCGCTGTACCCCTGCTACTAACCATCACCACCGAAAATCTGGCTAAAGATCATAAGGTAAAGTACGACACCTACAAGAATCTGGGCTGGGCGAGGTTGGGCCAAACTCGTTACCCCGAAGCGCAGGCAGCGCTGAATAAAGCCATTGATATAGACCCGGATCGAGCGCCGGCTTACTGTCTGCTGGCCCAAGTTTACACCGGCCAGGAAGCAGACGCCGGGCAAATTAAGACGGCTTGGGAAAGCTGCTTGGCCTTCGCCGATCTGACCAAACCCGATGAAGATGGCTGGGTGGGGCAAGCCCGTCACTATTTTGAAACCCAACCAGGAGGCTACCATGAGTAAACGATCACTATCTTGGCTGGTTATTATCTTGATCGTCATCACCGCAAGCGGCTGCGGCTGTACCTCGAAGGCAGTCGTCACTGCGTCGCCTACGCCGACAACCTCGGTTACAACGCCACCGAGTCGAGTCGCAACCCGAGAAAGCGACGCAGTCGAATTTAACGCGGCCGATCAAGGCCTTAACCTACTGGTGGCCGTTGAAGGCGAGGTGCGTCTCAAACGCCGTAATTGGTCAGATTTTTTCCAAACCGACTTTGGCGTAGCCGTGCGGCGTGGCGACCTGCTGCATGTACCCGCTGATGCGGCGGCTACCCTGTTGTGCGACAACCTCCGCCTCTGGACCGTACCCGCCGGCCCGGCCCCAACCGGTCTGAACGGCTGCCCTCGGCCCGCAGAGCCGGACCTGGTTCGACGCGGGGTGAAAATTGCCAGTACTCGCGGCGGCGACTCCGACATACCCTATCTTATCAGCCCGCGCTCAACTAAATTGCTTGATAGCACCCCTACACTGCGATGGCACGCGCCGCCCGGCGCCAGCCGCTATACCGTTCAGGTCTTCGGCGGCAACCTAACCTGGACGGCCAAGAACGTAACCGAAACCCGTTTGGTTTACCCTGGTAAGCCTTCCTTGGAACCGGGCATTATTTACCAACTGACAATTACGGACGACATGGGCCACTCCTCGCAGGATGAAGGAGCGGTAGGCTTGAGCTTCAGGGTGCTATCGTCTGACGAAGCGGCCGAGGTAGAGGCCCGGCGGCAACAGATTGCCGGGCTGGGTCTGGGTGGCGTTGCCGAAGCGTACGCCATCGCCCAATATTACGCCGGCCAGGACTTATTGGCAGAGGCGACGGATATGGTGGAAAGGTTGGTCGAAACCGGCAATGACCAAGCCGCGATCCACCAAACCCTGGCCGAGATGTATGCCCAGACAGGCTTATTATTACCGGCCCAGGCACGTTACCGCCAGGCCATCAAGCTGGCCGAGCGTCAGCATAACATCGAGATATTGGCCGACAGTCAAGCCCAACTGGGTGAAATACTGATCCGGCTGGGCAATGTAGACGCCGGGCTGGCCCAATTGACCCAGGCCAAAATGCATTACGAGACCTTGGGTGAGACTCAACGCATCGCTGACATTGAGCAGAGTCTAAAGGCTTTTTTGGAATAAACGTATTGCCGGAAGGAGGCGGATCAAATGTTTTATAACAAAAAGTTCTGGACCTATTTGTTGCTAATGAGCCTGCTCGCTTTGGTTGGATCTCAATGTGGCGGGTCATCTCCGCCATCGGCGGCGCTGAATGGCGACCCACCGCTTGAGCAAGTCTCGTTTCACTTGCAAGGGCAGGAGGCGGCAACCTATTTCCGTCAAGGGAATTATTACCGGAGTCAACGGGAGTATGCCAAGGCCATAGAGGCCTACAATAGGGCCATCGCTCTGGATCCTCAATATGCAGCCGCCTACTTCGGCCGAGCTTACACCTACCACTTAATAGGCGAATACGAAGCCGCGATTGCCGGCTACGAACAAGTGATCGAATTAGACGCTAACTATGCGGTTGCCTATAACAACCTGGCCTACCTGTATGCTGATGGGCTGGAAACGAACTTAATGGAGGCTAAGGACCTCGCTCTACGGGCCTTGGAGTTGGAAGGCAACGGCCAATACCGGTCAACTTATCTCGACACCTTGGGCTGGGTGTACTATAAAAGCGGCATGCTCGATGAAGCCTATGTTACCCTAAAAGAGGCCATCGCCTTAGAATCAGAAAATTTGGAAATTATGGCGCACTGGGAAACCGTCGCAGCGGCGTGGCAAGCCGGTTCTGGCGGCGGCGCAGCCTATCAAATCATTATTGATGGCTCGGGCCATACGGAAGGACCTTTGCCGGTTGTCTTCTATGCCTTAACCGATCCCTCGGGAAAGGATGTTTATCCCTTGGGTGAAGGTGCGTTCTCGC
Organism: Anaerolineae bacterium; assembly: GCA_020433785.1. Next base: position 35,314 of record JAGRCC010000232.1, on the reverse strand, counting down.
TATTTGGCCTCTATGATTCTGGCTCTACAAAGGTCAGAATTAATGGTTTTCCTCCACCCAATCGGATTACCGGCGCAAATTGGGGCAACAGTGATACCGGGCATCTCAAACTGACTGAGGTCAGAACGGTCAATCTTCGCTTGAATGGCTTGAATAGGCGCCAAGCCGATGGGAGTATCCCCATCGGGCAACCCGGTACGGGCTTCGATCCCCAAATCGAGGTCGGGAACATTGCCGTTAAGCCGGAGAATGTGAATGTTTCACTGATTGGCGCGCCTGTGGTCAATCAGATCGTGGCTCAGATTGATTATACGACTATGGTGACCGACTCGCCCACGGGGGTGAGCGGGCCGTATATGGATTTCTTCTGGCCGGGCGATACAGCCATCCCTACCCCTGACGTGGCGCTTCAATTAGAGCCGGCGGGCAATTTGGTCAGCACCGATGGCGCAACGGCCGGAAGGCGTTATTGGCTGCGGAACGTGGTGTTTCAGCAAAATGGCCATACGGTTTCAGATCAGTCAGGCGAGTACAACTTTTTCTTTGACACCGGAACTACGGTGACGCTGGTCAATAATAGAATGGCCGCAACGCTGGGGCTGCCCTTCTCGGCCGGGGAATTCAACTGCTTTGGCGGCGTCAATAACGGCTATGTGATCGACTCGGTCACGATGCTGGGAGCTAACGGCTTTTATCGGGTCAATCATGCGTCCGTTTGCTGGCAGGACAACCAAATCACTACCGGCGACGCCGTTATCGGCTCAAACTTTTTTGATCAAGTGCAGATTATGCTCGATGGTCCGGGCAACTCGCTGGGGGTTAGTGGGCCGGGCCAATATGGCGACTGGCCGGAAGCATTCCCGCCGCCCGCCGAAGATACCCCTAAAACGCCGTGTGATGGAGTGGAAGTCGCTGGGGCCTGCTGGTATCTTGGCGGGGACAGCGCACCATGCGACTCCGTCTGCGTCGCTCACGGCGGTTATGACGAAGCAACCCGGACCTACACCGGTTCAGATGGCTCTCCCGACCAATGCCGCGCGGTGCTTCAAGCCCTACAACTCCCCATCGATAATTTTTTTGAAACCACGCAGGGCGGACTTGGCTGTTTTGTCATCCAAAATACCAGCGGCAACTATTTTGGCTATTGGGATCAGCGGCCCACAACAGCAGCGGCAACCTACAGCGTACCGGGGCGTCAGCGGGTTTGCGCCTGTGGCGTTTCGGGCAGGCAGAGCAATGTCCTTGAATACGCGGTAGATGACGAGGCCGAGGGGCAAGCGCCTGATCTCCGAAGATTAGCCATCAGCTACAATAATAACACGGTCGATGTTACCCTCGACTTCCATACGGACCAAACCGTCATAGGCGAAGGGAACTTTGTCTATTTGTACGGCGCAAACCGCGATATGATCCGCTTCAACCCAACAACGTTTACACTGGCCAGAGACTCGGAAGGCGATGGACACTTTGAGCAAAATTTGTATTCTGGTACGGTCACTCATCTGTCTGCTACCTCCATCAGGCTCACTATTCCGGCCCAGTACCTCCCCGACATTTCCCAAAAAAAGGTCTGGGCCTATATGATGTCCAGCCAAGACCAAACTCCGGATCTATTTGTCCAATAACCCGGCGCCATTCTGAACCGTCAGCCGGTTGGGTAGAAGGGAAGCCGCCCCTCTTCTCCCCGAGCCAGCCATTGTTCAAAATTTGGGGAGACCAGCGATGCCTAGCAAAGCCCAGCTTCTTATGGTCATTCCGATAGCCTTATTCATTGGCGGGATCGCCAGTTCGCTTCACGACTGGCCACGCCCATCCCGGTGGGGTATTCCTTTCCCGCCGATAGTCTCGATGAATTCGCCTGATGTTGCCGACGCGACCTCGCTCCCGTTGCAGAAAACTGGTGCGCTAACGATGACCGTGCCGGCCGCTCAGAATCCAGGAACGGCGCAGCCAGAGTCAACCCTGCCTTTTACCCTAATCAATGAAATTGATAGACCCATTTGCCGCGTCTACCTTTCACCCGTCCGGCAAACGGATGGCTTTCTTGAATGGCTGCAAGGAGACCTGATCGCACCGGGCGAAGCCCGCACATTTGACCTTCTCCCCGGGATGTACACCGCCCTTGTACGAGACTGTTTAGGGGCGATGGTGCTTTACCGGAACTATCTGGATGTTTCAACGCCGTATGAACTGCGTCTGACCGGTATCGACCTGCGAGCTGCGCCTTGTCAAGAGCAAAATTACGCCGGTATGATGGCCTATAACAAGGGCAGCTTTCCCGAAGCTCTGGCCCAGTTCCGGGCGGCGCTGGCCTGTTTTCAGAACGTGCCATATCGTTGGGGCGAAGGTGAGGCGTATAACAACATTGCCGCCGTTTATCTGGCCCAAGGCCGGCTGGGCGATGCTATGGCGTTATTTAACCAAGCCCTGGCGACAGCCAAAGCCGAAAAAAATCTAGATGGTGAGAGCGCCGCCCTGAATGGCATCGCCACGGTTTATCGCTATCAATGGCGTTATGACGAGGCATTGAAAAACCTGGAGCGTGTCCAAGCTATTCGAGACCAACTGGCCGACCCTCGCGGCGTGGCGACTGCCCTCAACAACCAAGGTGAAATCCTGCGCCTCCAACGCCAATTTGAGGCGGCGCTCCAGGTTTACCAACAGGCATTGGTGATTCAACGCCAATTAAATCACCGCTTGGCTGAAGGCAACACCCTCAACAACATGGCCGTTGTGTACGAGTACCAAGGCGATTACACCAGGGCATCAACATATTTCCAGAAAGCCCTGAAGATAGCGCAGGAACAACAATCCCCCAGTATTGAGATTGCGGCCCTATCCGGTCTTGGCCGGACGCTCAACCACGAGGAGCGTTACGAGGCCGCGCTGGAAAAATTCACCCTGGCCTTGACCATCGCGCGCAGGGCGGGCCTGCCGGCCAGCGAAGCCGGTATTCTCACCAATATGGCCTTGGTTCACAAAGCTCAGGGGCGCTCCACCGAGGCCTTAGCCAACTACACAGCGGCAATGGACCTGCTCGAAACGATCCGGGCTACTGCCGGCAGCGAAGCCGGTCGAGCCGGCTTTATTGGGCGCTATTCCGAACTATATGATGCGGCTGTCGAACTGTATTTTCAAGAAGGTCACAACACTCAAGCTTTTTTCGTTAGCGAACGTGGCCGGGCCAGAGCCTTTCTTGACTCACTGGTCACAGGGCAAGTGCAGTTAGGTGACAGCATAGATGACCGTTTGTTGGATCAACAGGGCTATGCCGCCGTTTTAAGCGCTATCGAGTCCGGCAGCGGCCGGCCCGTGGACGAAACAACCCGCTCTACCGCTCACACCCTGGAAGTAAGCCAGGTGCAGCCCCTGTTGGCTGACCAAACTACGCTGGTCTCATATTACCTGCTCGAAGACCACATCCTGGCCTTTATCCTAACCCGCCACAGCTTTGAAACGGTCGCTTTGGAGGTTGGTCCGGCCGCAGTAGCCGACAAAATCAACGCCTTCCGCGCGTTTACCGACCTCTCTGCCGCCCATCCTACCAGCGCCATAGACTTATACGAAATGGTGATTGCACCGCTTAAAGACCATCTAAACACCCCCCATTTAGCCATCATCCCCCACCAGCAGCTTCACTATCTCCCCTTCGCCGCCCTGACCGATGGCCAACATTATCTCATCGATGACTACACGCTAACTGTTTTACCTAGCGCCAGCGCCTTGCCCTTTATATTAGCCAACACCAACCCTTCAGCCCTCAGCCTTCAGCCCTCAGCCTTAGTGGTCGGCAATCCCACTACCGCCGATTATGAGACGATTGCCTCGTTGGCTATCACCCGAGGTTCGCTCCGGTCGCTACCTTTCGCTGAAAAAGAAGCTAAAGTCATTGCTAAACTGTTCGGTGTCGAGCCGCTCATCGGCGAAGCCGCCACCGAAAGCGCTGTGCGGGAGCAAGTTGGCAAAGCCAACATCGTCCACCTCGCCGCCCACGGCCAATTCAATGCAGTCGCTCCGCTCAACTCCCTGATCGCCCTGGCCCCGGATGATGAAAACGATGGCTGGCTGACGGTCGACGAAGTTTACAGCCTCAACCTGCACCAGGCCGACCTGGTCGTTCTTAGCGCTTGCAATACCAATCTGGGCGATCTAAGTCAAGGGGACGAACTGGTTGGCCTCACCCGGGCGCTCCTCTTCGCCGGTACGCCCTGCGTCATGGCCAGTTTGTGGCCCATCGAGGATGAGTCAACCTCGATGTTGATGGCGCGGTTTTACACTCACCTTAAGGGTGGGTGGGGCCAAGCCGAGGCCCTGCGGCAGGCCCAAATCGAGGTGCGAGCTGAGCACCCCCATCCCTACTACTGGTCAGGTTTTGTATTGAGCGGCGACCCGGGCCAGATTGAGCCGCAGCTATATTGCTCCACGGCTCAGCCAGAACCAACGGGCCGCGATAACAGCCTCACTGAGGCGGCAAACGACAATCATCCTCCTACGTCCGAACCATTCACGGATAACCAGGACCAGTTTAGCGGTAACTGCCTAAACTTGCTGATCATCTTTGCCCTGGGCTTAACGGGAATGGCAGTGAAACGACTGAACAGGTGATGATCGGACTTCTAAAGTACCTTTGGGCAACAGATTAGTGACTTTTGTCCCTTTAATTCCGGGCTGAAATCGTGTATCTTTAGAATATTAAGTTTCTTAACGATTTCTAATTAAACGGAGGCCACCATCTAATGACCCACAAAATCACCTATAAACTGCACCCCAACCCCGTCCGCAAAAAACAGGGTTACTACCGTGCGATGATTGAGCCGGTTCGCAGCCTGGATTTGAAGGATATCATCGCCGAGATGGAGTTTCGCCACTCCAGCCTGACGCCGGCTGATATGGTCGGCCTGATCCAGGATTTTAATCGCACCGTGATCAAACGGCTGCTGGAGGGGGACAACATCAATACCGGGCTGATCATTTTCTCATTGTCCCTGCGCGGCAACTTCATCGATGAAGCAGATAAGTTTGATGCCAACCGGCATAAGCTGCGAGTCTGCGTTAAGCCAACCTGCAAGTTTCAGCGCACGGTTAAAAGCCAGGCCCGGCTCACCAAGAAAGCGGCTGTTACCCCCACACCCCAGTTACACCACTACCACAACCAGCACGGCAGCGATCCCGATACGGTGTTGACGCCCACCTATACCGCCAAGCTCAAAGGCCGTCACCTGGCCTTTGACCAAAGCGATCCCCGCCAGGGGCTATTTATCGTGCCGGTCAAGGGTGCCAGCCCGCAAACTGCCGAGGCGATCCGGGTTGAGCATTACAGCCTGGCCACCAAAAGCCAGCTTATTTTCCGCGTACCCGACGACGTACCGCCCGGCGATTACATGCTAGAGATGCGAGCCATCTTTGGCGTGGATGACCTACGCAGTGGCAGCTACCACCAAAGTCTGCAGGTGCGGTAGCCCCCCCTCCGGGCTCGCCCCCTTCAGCTAATCTCTTATCCCCATCTGTTCTAAGTCCAGCAACGCTCCGTAGGTGGTCTACCTACGGAGCGTTTTAGGTCTATCTCAGCTTTGTTCCATTAGCTGAAACGGGGTGTTGCATCCGATACCACAGAGCGTTTCATAGGTATAGAACGCTCTGTGGTATCGGATACAACGAAGCCTTCTATGGCCAACAACAATCGGTTCTATTAAATAACTCAAGTTGCTACCTGTCCGCGAACAAGACCTGACAGGTTTTCAAATGGGCCTTAATGCGGCTAAATTGGCCGAATTGGCCTAATTTTTCTCTGAACGGTAATCCCAAAACCTGTCAGGTCTGATGGGTGGCAACTTGGGTTAAATACGACAACTGAACACATTAAGGTCCAGGGCCTACCAGAGTTGGAGGAATTTGGCGCAATTTTGGAGCCTTTATGACAAGACTCATCAAAGGTTTATTGATACCCTAAATTTCAGCACGGTTAACCAAATAGAAATTTAGGGGGAATCAACCTATGTCACGTCATAAAATTTGGATCATACTTCAATTAAGTTTGGTGGTTACCACTTTATTGGTCACGCTAAGCTGGCCAGGCAAGGTAGAAGCCGTCAATCTCAAGCCGAACGCACCTCAAAATCATCCAGCGCCCTACCGTCCCTCGGCTCAGGCTGACTCTTTAGCCAAGATTGAAGCCTCACTACTGACCGACTTAGCCGCCAACGGGCAGACTGAATTCTTTGTTTGGTTGACCGACAAGGCCGACCTCAGTCCGGCCGACGCCTTGCCGACCAAGGCGGAAAAGGGCCGCTTTGTCTTCGAGACCCTGCGCGACACCGCCGCGCAAAGCCAGAAAGCGCTGCGCCAAGAACTCGACCGGCAGAATTTGCGGTATCAACCGTTTTACATCGCCAATAAAATTCTGGTCCAGGGCGGAAACCAAAACACCGTACTCAATCTGGCCGCTCGGCCGGATGTAGCCCGAATTACGGCCAACCATCCCTACCAGCTTGAAAGACCAAGGATCAACCGCGCCTCAACGCCGAAAGTCGCGGCGCTTGAGTCAAACATCAGCTTTATCAGGGCGGATGAGGCTTGGGCCTTGGGATACGATGGCCGCGGCGTTGTATTGGCCGGCAATGACACCGGCTTGGATTGGGACCATCCGGCCCTGATCAACCAGTATCGCGGCTGGAACGGTACGACCGTCGATCACAACTACAGTTGGTGGGACGCGACCGGCACTTATCCCAACGCTCCCGGCGATGGTTACGGTCACGGCACCCACACCACCGGAACCATGGTCGGCAGCGACGGGGCCGGCAACCAAATTGGTGTTGCCCCGGGCAGTAAAACTATCCACTGCAAGAATATGGATGATGCTGGCGGTGGTACCGATGCTACGTTCATTGAATGTTTTGAATGGGACCTGGCGCCGTGGGATTTGACCGGGGCCAATCCAAGCCCCGCTTTAGCCCCCGACGCGATCAATAACTCTTGGGGGTATTGGCTCGGCAATCAACCCCAATTCGAAGACGAGATTGCCGCGCTGCAAGCAGCCGGGATTGTGGTGGAAGTTTCGGCCGGGAACGAGGGTCCGGATTGTTCAACGCTGCGTTCGCCGGGCGACTATCAGCAAAGCCTGACCACCGGCTCGGTCGATCACGCTAGCGGCAATCTACCCGGCACCCTAACCTATTTCAGCAGCCGGGGCCAATCCGCCCTCTTCCCCGATGAGTTCATTCCCGATGTCATGGCCCCCGGCGAGAATATTCGCTCCAGCATTCCGGGAGGTGGCTATGAAGGCGGCTGGAGCGGCACCAGCATGGCCGGTCCCCACGTTACCGGCCTGATTGGCCTGCTCTGGTCGGCCAACCCCGGCTTACGAGGCCAGGTTAATGAGTCTATCCAAATCATCCTCGATACCAGTGTGCCCCTCAACGGCCAGACTGGCTCAAACTGTGGCGGCGATTACGGGTCCGGTCCCAACAACGACTGGGGCTACGGGACCATCGATGCCTTGGCTGCCGTACAGCAAGCCAGGATTTTTGGCGGCACGGGGACGCTGGCCGGAACCGTAACCGACACGCAGTCGCAAAGCCCAATTGGTCAAGCCATGATTCAAGCCACACTAAGCCCCACCTTAACCTGGCAGACGGCCAGCGACGTTTCAGGGACTTACACCTCGACGGTTTTCAGCGGCACGTACACCGTTGACGTGACCAAATATGGCTATCTGCCCGCTCAAATGGGCAACGTGACGGTTATTTCCGGCGCGACCACCACCCTTGATATCAGCCTGGACCCGGCTGACGCCTACACCATCAGTGGCTATGTGACCGACGCAACCACCGGCCGGCCGCTCTCCGCCATCATCGACATCGACGGCTATCCGGGCGAGTCGCTGCCAACAGATCCGGTCAGCGGCTTCTACAGCATCAGCTTGGCCGCCGGAACCGGCTATATCTTTCAAATACGGGCTAACGGTGCGGGCTATACACCGCTCAGTTACAACATCGAGCCGTTAACGGGCGACCAAAACCAAGATTTCGAGTTGACGGTGGATATCATCGCCTGTACGGCCCCCGGCTACACGCCCACTTACCAATTCTTCGACGATTTCGAGGCAGGTCTTAGCCAGTGGACAGCTAGCGGGTTGTGGCATCAGGAGGCTGAAGCAGATACCTGTGGCGCTCAGGCGATGCCCTTCCCCAGCCCAACTCAGGCCGCTTACTATGGCCTGGTCGATAGCTGTACCTATGCTGATAGTTCCCCCTTTGAAGGCACGCTCACCTTGGCCACGCCAATTAGCCTACCCACATCAGGTCAAGCTGCCCTCGCCTTCTCCAGCTATGAGCAGACCGAGTGCGGCGGCAACTGTGACTGGGATAACCGCACCATCGAGATTTCCGCCGATGGCGGGGGCAGTTGGGACATCTTGGGCGAAGGCGACACTGAGGAGGTATGGTACCGGTCGAGTTTCGATTTAACACCTTACCTAGGTCAAGAGGTTATCGCTCGTTTCCGCTTTGATAGTGTGGACAGCCAGTATAATAACTATCTGGGCTGGCTGGTCGATGATGTTGGGATTCAAACGGGTTGTGTTCCTCTTACCGGGGGTCACGTCTATGGCTATGTCTACGATGCCAATACCAATTTGCCGCTGGTCGGGGCGGACATTGCCACAGAGACTATCGGCAGCACTACCACCGATAGTAACGGATTTTACCAACTGTTTGCGCCGCCCGGCACCTACACCATGGCGGCCACCACAACGGGCGGCTACGGCTCCCAAAGTCAGACGATTACAGTCGATGAAGATGACACGCTTCGTCAAGACTTTCATCTACCTGCGGGCATGCTGGGCGAACTACCACCGAACCTGGCCGCCACCTTGCAGTTTGGCGAGCAAAAGACGGTGTCGTTTCCGCTAACCAATGTTGGAAACTTGGCGACGACGTTTACTATTCAGGAAGGTCCAGGCAGTGCGGTTTCCTCAGACCCACCGCCCGTCTCAGTTGGACTGCACGCCGTCGGGCAGCGCCATACCCGTTCCCTCGAGAAAAGCACCGAAGCCGGGCCGCCGCATGAGACCGACACGAGCCTATCCGCCAGTAACCCCGATCCATTTGGCTATCGCTACGCCGACTCCAACGAAGCCGCCGGACCAAGTTATGACTGGCTTGAAATCGCCCCGCCCGCCGGCGGTAGTGGCATCGAAATCACCCAACTAACCGGTATTGACGATGGTTATATCTGGCCGCTGACCCTGCCGTTTACGTTCAACTTCTACGGCACGGATCATACGGAGGTGGCCATCGACTCCAACGGCACCGTTTACTTTGAAGATAATTATCAGGACTTCATCAACCATCCCATTCCAAACCCCAATGATTTCGGCGTTCAGACGTTCATTGCCCCCTTCTGGGATGATCTGGTTATCGACCCCGGGGCGGTCTATTATCAGGTGGTCGACTCTAGGCTGGTGATTGAATTTTATCAGGTTGGGCATTACGAGCTGCCCGGAACCGTCACTTGGCAGGTTGTTCTGTTTGAAAATGGCAACATGTTGTTCCAATATCAGGATGTGAACTTCGACGACAGCAACTACGACCAAGGCCAATCGGCGACCGTAGGCATCCAAGGCAATAGCGCCACCGGCTTACAGTATGGCTACAACGCGCCCGTGCTGGCCGATGAGATGGCCATCTGTTTTGCCTTCCCCGGCCGGCCAACCGACTGCCCACCGCCCGACGTGCCGTGGTTGTCCGTTACGCCCGACACCGGCACGCTAGCCCCCGGCGCAACTCAGGATATATCCGTGACGTTTGACGCCAACGTGGCCGAGGTGATGCAGCCCGGAGTCTACGCGGCTGAGCTGCGGCTCAAGCCCGATACGCCCTATAACGTGCCTCCGATTGCAGTAACGATGACAATCACGCCCTCAGGCGTAACCTTAGCACCAACGGCTGAGACCAAGGTCGGCCAACCCGGCAGCAGCGTCGCTTACACCCTGCACCTAACCAACACGCTAAGTCTTAGCGACACCTATGAACTGAATGTTAGCGGTAACAATTGGCCGGTCGTGACACCCCTGAATCAAGGCGCAAATCTGACCAAGCTGATTATCGGCCCGCTGGACTTTGGCCAGAGCGAGCCGGTCGAGCTGCTGGTTCTGATCCCGGCCGACGCTGCCACCGAAGCGGCTGATACAGCCACCATCACCGTGACGTCACAAAGCTACCCGGGCCTATCGGCCACCGCCAGTTTAACTACGGTGGTTGATGTTAGTGGCAAGGCATCGCTTAGTAAAATGTTCTTACCCGTCATTGTGAAATAAAATCAGGGTCTACTGGTATATACTTCAGCGTCAACCCGACCGAGTAGATAGATTTCGTTGCTATGAGTTGAACGATTGTAGGTTCTATCAAATTGGCCGGGTTGACCCTCCCAACCGTTTGAGTTTCGAGCCGTAAGTTTGAAGGTGTCAGGGGCATTGGAAATTGTGCCAACCCACCAATGCCGGCCATTGGCAAAGGTTTCATAACTGAGCGTAAAGTCACCCTCTTTGCCATCGAAGGTATGGATGCTGTAGTGACAGCCCTGGTCTTCCGGGCAGATTTCCCACTCCGCCAAATGGACAATGACCCCAGACTGGGTTGAGACGTGACCTTGAATAAACTGTTCGTATCGCTCTTTATCTACGGGATTCCAGGGGACGCAACCGTTAATATTGGCATCGGTTAAACGAAGAAAGGTGAACCCACTATACGAAGCAAAAGTAAAAGCGTTTCCAATCCTGTCCCAACTGCGGTTGTCGGCTGTGCCTGGTGGTTCCGGATCGTTAACACACGCCAACGCGTTTTCGCCCCGATGGGTCAAGCCATAATCCTCAGCCCCTTGAGAAATCCAAAATACCAGCGCCTCGGCCATTGAGGTCCCGATCTGGCAATTCGCGTCGTTATCCATTTCCAGGGCCGTGAAGTGGAGAATAATCTCGCGCTGGGTGGAGTTTTTCACCTCAGCAATCATCTGCAGAATATTTTGATAGCCAAAGGCATCCGGCTGACGCTCCTGGAGATTAAGGCTGGTTTGAACGAGACCGGCCGTCGTTTCAGCGATGCGAGGGTGTGAGGTACACTGCATTTGCCAATGGACACCGGGTATTTTCATGCCCAAGGGAACGGAATCCAACGGGCCGTCTAAGGCGTTATCGGCGGCGAGGAGCATCCGTTGGCCGTGGTCGACAAGCGATTCGTTGTACCAATCAACGAAATCGCGCCCGTACGGCATATCTTGATAATCGTTATTGTCAACAAAAGACTGAGCACGCCGCCCGCTGTTATCCGGCAGCTCACCACCCGGCACTCGAATATCAGCCGGATCGGCCAGAGGAAAGCCCCAGTTATCCGAAACGTCGCTTAAACTGCCATATTTAGCCAACACCCAGTCGCGAAAATCCGCCTGTGCTAAATCGCTATACGCCTGAAAATTGCCACGATCCGGGAATTGCCAGCCATCACTGCCGTTATAAGCAGGATATCTCATTTCGCCGGTGGGGCCAAGACTGATATTGATTTCAACAAAATCATTGGCCAGGGGGGCAAAGTGCTGCTCGAACTCATCAATGAATTCGGCAAACTGAGCCAAAACAGCCGGCTGCTCGGTCGCCCAAACTGCAATGGCATCATCTTGAACTGTACCGGTTTCACTCTCATACTTCAGGTCGTTAGCCGATAAATCCTCGCCCGTAAAGTGACTCCAGACCCAGTTAGGCAGTGGTATGTCGCAGCTATCACCGGGACCGCCGCCACATTTGTGAAAGGACATAATCGGCACAATTTTCAGATCTTTGTTCTGAATAGCTTCGAACACTTGATCATAGTAACTCCAATCAAAGCTCTGGTCACCGGCTCCCTCAACAACGCCCCACCACACATCCACCGACACCGCGTTAATGCCAACGTCCTTGGCTTCATCGAGCAGATTATCAAACGCGACCAACTCGGCCTCTGACATAAATAAAGGCGCCATCACACTGACGGTATCAACCGGGACTTGGGCCGCGGCTGTTCCCAGAGAAACATTCTCGACAGCCTCCTCTTCCTCATTACTATCAACCGTGGGCGTAGCTGTGGCTGTGGCACTGGTCTGCACCTCCGACGGACTAATCGCTTTCGACGCCGGCAGGATAGTTGTTAGAGCCCATATCGTTAACAGCGCTAACACGCCAAAAATTTGCCTTTTCATTTTTTCACCCCCTTATCTTCTCTGGCTTTGGCAGCGACCTTCTTGATAATTGTAGCTATTCCGGCAACCGGACTCAGTAACGTCGCTGTAGCCACATCAAAAATATCCTCCGACATCAGAGCGATGTTTCTGAGCCAACGCTCCACCCGGTTTGGGTTGGCCGCCTCACCTTTGGCCACTTCTTGCTCGATCTTCTGAACCGTCTCGGTCAACTCCACCTTATCTCCATCCGGATCGTCCGGCAATGTCGCGATTTTTTGATAGACCGGGGCAAACAGTTGGGCGATGGCAGCGGCATCAAGCCCCTGGTTTACGGTCGCCGATGCGCCGCGGCCGATGGCGACACCGCTGCTACCGGAAATATGACCGACGGTAATCTGATCGCCCCCGACCTTGTCGCCGCCAACTTTGTCGCCACTAACAATATCGCCGCTTTGGATGGCCATGTCCCCGGCGGCATTGTATTGGGTGCCCACCTGTTGGCCGCGCTGGTCAAACACCGAGCGGTTCTGGGTCACATCTCGCCCGGCGATGACGCTATCGCGGATGTCGCCGCCCACGCGGCCAATGCTGACGCCGCCGGTCACCTTGTTGCCCTCAACGGTGTCGCCGTGTTGGTGCCGGCCGCCGACATAGGTCTGTCCTTCATCGCCGCCAAAGACCATGCCAGCCACGGTCCCACCCGATTCGACGGTTTCGACCGTTTGTTCAGTGTTGGCCTTGATACCCTGGTCCAAGGCGTCTTCACCGGCCACAATTCCCGTCGCCGTCCCTTTTACAGTCTTGATATCTTGCTTAGCCGTGATTTCAGACTGCTTCGGTGACACTTTGTGTCCACACTTGCTACAGAATTTGGCCTCGGCCGAGAGCTGATAGCCACAGTTTGCACAATACATAATGTATTCTCCTTCAATGATTTTCGGTTTATGATAGGGTTATGGCTGATGTATAACGCCTTAAGTATCTTTTATATGGACTAATTGGACGAAACGGGGGTTCCACACTCCGTGCAGAATTTAGCCTCCGCCGGCAGTTGCTGGCCGCACTTTGAGCAATTTTCGTTGCTGCTCCGGCGTTTAGTCGATTGTTCCGTTAGGCTGCCTAACGAGCCGATCTTAACAGCGGTGGCATTGCCCCCTTGTTCTATTATACCGATATCTTGTTCGGCCTCTATCTGACCACTCTCCATCTTATTAATTTTCACTGTTGTTGCTTCAGCTCCGGCCCTGACAATACCAATTTGTTGCTGGGCCTCGATGTAGCCCTGCAACATTGCTTCAATCTCGGCAGCGGTAGCATTACCGTACAGTTCGTTAATTTGTTGTTTTGCTCTGACAACGCTCGCCTCCCGAGCCGCCTCTCTGTCGGGGTCGGCCAGCCGTTCAGGAAAGAGAACACCATCTTTGGCCCGCAGATAGAGGGCGACCACCCCCCATTCGGCCTCGTCATCCCGGCGAGCGCTGTGCCACATAGCTAGCCGCCCCTCCGATACCGCTTCATCCACCGACAACCCGTTGGCCAGGGCTGTATAAAACATCTTGTTAAAAGCAATGGCTGCATCGTCGATGACTTCATATTGCATAGCCACCACCGCTGGAACGCCGCGCTCGATCAAGGCCGGGGCTACCCCGGTCCAGGCCGAGATCCCGTCTTGCCGCCCCGACTCGCACGCTCCCAACACGGCCACGCGCGCCCCGGCCTTTTGGAGTTCAACGGCTAGTTGATTGGCCGGGAAGTAGTGGGGGGCCAGGGATTCTTTATCTCTGGCTAAAATAATCGCGCCGTGACCGGGAACTGATTCCTCAAGCGGTGATTCATCCCAGAGCACAGCCCGCCTATCTTTGGCGGACTTGTCCGACGGTTTGTGCTTAGCGTCCGGATCAAAGGTGCCGTGTCCGGCAAAATGGAACAGGCTGGGCTTCTTTTGCAGGGCCACTTTCAAATCGTCCACAGTGGCATCCTCTAAAAACGCTTGCCATTCGATTTCAATACCGTCGCTTGCCCCCTCAATGGCTTGTTCAATGGCTTTTTTCTCTCGTTTGAGGTTGAGCGTACTCAAACCGCCGATCCTGACGTTGGCCATCGCTGCCACCATGCTTAGCGGACCTGATACGGTGCGATCCAAGGACGAATAGGGTTCGCCCAAGGGCGGATGGCGCACCATCGAAATTTGGGGGTTGAGCACCAGAAAATAACGAACGTCGTCCTTATCCCCGTGAATCTTAAGATAACAATATTCCCAGGGAAGCTGGGCTAACTTTGGTTCTCGAATAAGCAGGCGTAATCTAACCCCACCATCTGGGCCGGCTTTTCTCAATGCTTCTAAAAAGTTGGCCCGAATTTCCCCTTCCGGCAGGAGCCGATCCGTGAGTTTCTTCCCCAAATCAATCAGTTCATCTCTACTTGATCGCTTTCTTTCAACGCGATGCAGCAGGTCCTCAAGATCGTCTTCCAATTGATACGGAACTTCGGCAGGGTCAGTCTCTCCCACGTCTGGCGACGACAAAAGCGCTACAGTAAACGTACTTTTATCGAGATCAAGGTCGCGTAGTTCGAGGAATAGGTCTAAGTACGGCCGAGTGTTCGACATGATTTTCTCCTTTTATAGTAAATCGGATTATATCCAGATGGGTGCTGTGCAGATCGATCAGTAGGCCCAATTCCCAATCCATGATGTCGTAGACATCAATCCGACACTCGAGGGCTGGCGCAATCATCAATACCGACCAGCAGAGCGAAAAATAAGGGGTGAGCGCTCGACATGGAATTCTCTCCTTATAATTTGAGGATGTGCTGTAGGGGATCAAGTTAACGAGACAATTCGCTGTCGAGGCAAGACTTTGGTCCAGCAAAGAGGAATATCGATGTCTACAATACCACCGTTATCAGTATAACCCTTAGTAATTCAATTTTCTACTACCAGGTGGTCTATGTGCCCTATGTCTTTTGGCCAGGGTTTGTAGCTACTGTCATAAGCTAAATGGCTTAAGCAGAGTGGTCGAATCACATACCGTTCATTTACAATGTATTAACTTGAATTAACGTAAGGGTATAAGCATTGGACGTATCACAATGGGTCTTCAATGTCCAAAAATCGCGAGAACCAGCGATTACGCCAGACAGTTCGTTGCAGGAAAAGCCACACGCCGATGACCAGCCCAATAACCACATAAAATATGAAGGGGAGAGGCACAATCTGAAAAAAAGCCCGGAGCGGCGTTATCGAAAGTACCACAAAAAAAGCGACAAATAGCGCAATCGCGGCCAAACCCACTATCCGGTTACCGTGATAAGCAGCACCGCCGGCAAACCATTTCAGAGGCGGCTCGGCGAAGAGCATTACGAGTATGCCCGTCAAAGCAAAGAAGATGGTCAAAGCCGTTTGAGCGGTGAGGAGGGTGGCCAGATCACGGAACCCTTCGTCGGTTAAACCCTCATACGATACGGCGGTGTAGCGCTGGAGTTCAGCCAGGACCTCCGGGGTAACAACCACCTGGGCCAGATTGTTTTGAATGGCGAAGAAGGCGCCAATATAAATGAACAGGCCAAACACAAACATGAGTAAACTGGCCGGCAGCGTAAAATGCAGCAGGTTACTATATAGGCTCTCATCTAGCCGGCCGGGGCGAGCCATCAGCGCCAATATCAAAGGGGGTGCGCCTCTGGAAAAGAACGACAGCAGCGTACTTTGCAGGGTCGTAAAGGGGAACCCCAACTGTAAAAAACTAATACCAATGATCAGCAGCATTAGCGCAAAAACCGTTACCATAAACAACTTGAGAATATTTTGAATACTATTGACGATGCGCTGGCCCTCGGTCAGGGCTTCGGGCATGGCCTCGAAGGAGTCGCCCAGCAAAATCATGGCCGCCACGGAGCGAGTGGCGCTGCTGCCGCTCTCCATGGCGATGCCCATATTGGCTCTTTTCAGCGACAGGACATCATTCACGCCGTCCCCCATCATGGCCACATACTCGCCCTGACCTTGCAGCGCTTCGACCAGCGCCTCCTTTTGCTGAGGTGTGATGCGGCCAAAGACGGTCGCCTCGCCGGCGACCTGAGCGAACTGGCCCGCCGACATCTCGGCCAGCTCCGGACCGGAGACCGCTTTTAAGTCGCCGGGCAAACCGGCCTGTTTGGCCAAAGCGGCCACGGTTTGGGGATTGTCACCGGAGATGACCTTCAGCTTAACGCCATTGGACGTGAAAGAGCTGAGGGTCTCTTGCAGGTGGGGACGTAACTCGTCGCTAAAGCTGATGACGCCCAGTAGGTTTAGGGCGGGCAACGCCGGCTCACCGGCGGTATCATGCAGGGTCGTGACCTCACGGTTACCGGCAAAGACCAGCACCCGCAAGCCCTCATCCGACCAGGTTTGAAGCTGTCGATGGGCGGCATCCGTCATCGTCAGTTGATCCCGGAGCATCTCAAACGCGCCCAACACGTAAGCCCCTTTGAGCGCCGGATCATCAAAAGCGATGGCCGACCATTTGCGGGCCGAAGAAAAAGGCACTTCGTCCGAAACGGTGCGGCGACTGCCCGGCAAACCCTCGATGATGGCTTCGCTGGTTTTGTTGGTGCTGCCGGCGCTGGCGGCAAAATCGGCTACAAGACGCTCCAGTTCTGGTTGGTCGAGGCCGATCGGATAAAGATCGTGGTATTTGATTTTGTTGGCGGTCAGGGTTCCGGTTTTGTCGGTGCATAAAACCGTCACGTTACTCAATGACTCAACGGCGTTGATTTGTTGGACCAGGCCGCCTTTTTGACTAATTCGCACCGCGCCCCAGGAGTAGTTTAAGGTAATCAAGGTCAGCAGCCCGGCCGATACGGAGCCGGTAATAACCGCGATGATCTGGAGCCAAAATCCCACGGATAGATCGAGCACAAACAAGGCCAACACCGCCAAAAAGCCAAAGAACAGCACCAGCAGCAGCAGAATACGCAGCAGTTGGTTGACCTGACGCTGAAGGGGGGTCTGGTCTAGCTTGAACTCACGTGCGTCTTTGGTCAACTTATTAGCAAAACTCTGCTCGCCTACCGCGGTGGTCTCGACCAGTGTTTTGCCGGTCACACAGAAACTGCCGGACAGTACCTTTTCGCCCGTTGTTTTCTGAATCAGGTCGGACTCGCCGGTCAGGGCCGACTCATCGACCTCGATTTTGCCGTCGCCGACAATCTGGCCATCAATCGGAATCTGATCGCCGGCTTGGATGAGCAGCGTATCGCCCAGCACCAGTTCCGACGGATCAACGGCTTGCTCCTGGCCATCCCGGTAGACCGTGATTTTGGCCCGGGCTAATAAAGCAATCTGATCAAGTTGCTTTTTGGCCCGTGTTTCTTGGATAATCCCGACCACGGCATTGAACGCGATCAAGCCCACGGTGGCGATGGCGCTGCGGGCGTCGCCCACCAGAAACAAGCCGGCGCCAATCACATACAACACCACGTTGACCGGATTGAAAACATTGGCCAGGATAATATCCTTGAAAGACCGGCTGGTCGATAGTTCGACATCGTTGCCCTGCCCCTGCTGGCGGCGGGCCACCACTTCTTTGGCTGATAACCCTTGTATGGCCGACAAAACGGTTTACCTCTTTTGAAATGTATGTAGAAGTTACGCAGTTGGGTGAACGAACCAGGTGACAGTCACTTAAACGCGATAAATCGACTTGTTTAGGCTAAACGGGCGCTCATTTTCGGCAAAAGTGACTGTCACCTTTTGAACTGCCTAACTCGTAGTTTGGTTCGCCTTCAAATTCGTCAGGTCCCTGGAATAGAGACCTCTTCCATTGACTTAACGTCTGCCTCGGTGCCCAGCATAACGGCGGCCCAACGCGTCGCTTCTGAACTCTCCAGCACAATCTTGATGGCCGCGGTTACCGGGGTGGATAGAATTAAACCTACCGGTCCCAAAACCCAGCCCCAAAAGACCATCGTAATGAAAACCACCAGGGCCGATAAGCCCAACCCCTCGCCCAACATTTTGGGTTCCAACACATAACCGACGATGATATTAACCAGCACAAAAATACCGATGACCAACAGCACAACGGACCCCGGGCCAAACTCAATAAAGGCTAAAACGACGGCGGGGATACCGGCAATAATCGAGCCGATGTAGGGGACATAGTTGAGCAAAAAGGCCAGAAAGCCCCAGAAAAAGGCAAAATCTATGCCCAGCAGCCACAGCGGCACCGCCACCGCAATGCCGGTGATAACATTGATATAGGTTTTGATGACCAAGAAATCTTTGAGGCTGCTAAACACCCGAACGGCGTAACGATAAGCCTTGTCGTTGCCCTTAAGCACAACCCGAAGTTTGTCTTGGAACACAGCCACCTCAACCAGAATAAAGATGACGTAGAACAGGATCATAAAAGACTGAGTTAGCAGTTGGCTCAAACCGGACAAGATGAACAGGTAGATGCGAAAGGGGTTTGTATCCTCTCGCTGCAAAAGGGCGCGAAGCTGCCCCCGCTCAACCCCAAACTGGCTCAGCATCTGGCTCAGGGCTTCTACCTGCTGGGTCAGTTGCATTTGATAAACCGGCAGGTTGCTGCTAAAGCTGCTCAGGCTGGCCGCCAACAAGCCCATAAAAATTAGGCTAACCACTACCACGCCCAAAATAACAAGAGTCAGGGCCACCGCCGTGGACAACCCCCGCTTTTGCAAACCATCCAAAATCGGCCAAAAGATGACCGCAAAAAGCATGGCTAATAAAAAGGGGATCAGCAGCGGGGTAGCGGCCTGTACCCCGGCCACAATGATGACAAAACTGGCGGCGATAATCATAACACGAAGGGTCGGTGTTAGATTGAAATGATTCATAAACTCCCTCTATTCCCAGAAGTTCTTTGCTCCCAGTCTCTCGATCTTACTGTGAAACGGGGCTGAATACATCGACTAACCGGTGAGTTTGGACATAGGACGAATGACCCGTTCTAAGGTAGGTCACATGTCCTACCCTGCCGGGTCTGGTCGCAAGCCGGCGACAGGGTTTTATTCGTGCAGCGGCACGATAAATTCAACGAAATCGTCGTCGCTTTTATCGGCCGGTTTGACCTGGCCGCCAATTTGCAGATCGCGCCAGCGTAGTTGACCGTTTACCCCATACAGCAAAAGCCGGACCTGATTTTGCGAGCGTTCGACCTTGATTTCCATGAAACTCTGGAAGAAGGGCGCCCCATTGAAATCAAACACCCCCGATAAGGTTTCAGGGGTAACCGGATAACCGTTAAACCAGTTCAGCCAAAATATCACGGGTTTCTTCCACCACGGTGCTTCGCTGGTGATCTTGAGGTTGAGTTCGTCGGTGCGCGGGTAGAAGGCGTAATCTTCAGTCGCCGGTGGTGAGGGGAAAGCCAGAGCGGTGCCGATGCTCAAGTACGCCCCGCCGCCGCCGTTGACAAAATGAAGCATCTGGGTTTCGTTGCCGTCCGCCACATAATTTTCCCGGTAAAATTCAAAATCATGGGTGTCGCCGCCCATGGATATGTCCACTTTGTAACGGCGCATGATGTCGTGAATGGCGTTAAAGTCAGGGTCAGTTTCACTTTGATTTATCCCTGCCGCGTAAAGCGGATGGCCGATGACCACCATCTTAAAGTTGTCTCCGGCGCGTTCAAGCGCGGCTTCAAACCAAGCCATTTCCTTCTCATCCAAACGACGCAAAATGCCGGTATCAACGGTAATAAGAGAGAAATCCGCAGTGTGCATCTCGAAAAACGGGGCGCGCTGCCGGCCGTTTTTGATGCCGTAATAGTCGCGCAAGCGCTGGGCCTCGGCGGTCATTTCAGCGAAACGCTGGTCGGTCGTAATCGCCTCGGTTCCTAAATCTGCGGCCAGTCGCGCCCGCAGCGAAAGAATGGCCGCTTCGGGTTCCAGAAAGTTGGCATTGAAGCCTTGGTCGGCGTCAAACCAATCATGATTGCCCGGAATGGCGTAAAACGGTTTTTCAAAGCCTTTAAACGGTAAATAAAAATTCTTTTCGTAGTCCTTCATTTTGCCGTCGGGATAAATCACATCGGACGAAAGAATGAGAAACTTGACCGCCTCGCGCTTACCGGCGGCGATAATTTGATCGTGCAAGGAAAACTGCGATGCATCACCTTCGCCCGTATCGCCGATGACGACAAAGCTGAAATCGCCCGTATCGCTCACACCTTCCGGCTCAATGGCAAAAACCTTGTCAGGGGCAATGCCCTTGGCTAACGCATTTTGCTCAACATCCTCCGCCATGGCTTCTCGCCAGACGTCCACCCGCTCTTGGGTGATGGCCTGCCACACCGCCGAGGCCCAGTTTTCCGAATTAAAATACCAACTGAAGCCCCAAATTGAATTGATAGCCACGATGATCGCCGTTAGCGGCAGACCGATGCGTAAAATACGCCAAAAGGCATAGCCGAGCGAAGATCGAATGGTGTTGATTTCGATGGCAAACGTCAGCCGGCGTTCCAGCCAAAATTTCAAAGCCCTTTCGGCCAGGGTCGGCTCAAGGTTGTTTTGGTTTAAGTGATCAAAGCGGTTCCACGCGGCGCGTTCAATCGGGCGCGAGGCGGCCCGCCATAACAACCGTATCGGCAGTAACAACACCACGGCTATCAGCAAAGCCAGGGCGGCATCGCCGACAGTGGCCGAAAACGGGGTGATTAAGCCGAGTAAAGACCGCTCCGCATCGACGCGGAAGAGATGAATGGCGAACAATATGGCCAGCAGCGTCAACCCCCAGAAAATGTTCTGACCGGTTACAATCGACTCTTTTTGCAAAATCGGTTCTTGCATGACCTTGATGGTGTCAGAGGGGTCAAGGCCAAGGTGGGCATCGGGATGCTGGCGGGGATCAGGTTCGACAAGTTCAGCCTCCCCCGCTTTTTCGGGCACGAAAAACATGGTCCAACCTTGCGCTATAAGCCGTAACCCGAGGATGATGCCGATGGCGGCCAGACCGAGGTTGGCGCTAACAAGGAACCATAGCAGCAAGCCGAGGGCAATAGCAAACAGGCCGTTAAACAGATCCCACCAGCGCTCGGCCCCCGTCTGTTTGTATGCGCCATAAATCTTGATACCGCCGTCAACCAGAAAAAAAAGCGTCAAGGCTACCAGCAGCCCTGATAACACCAGATTCGGACTCATAAACAACAGCAGACCCAGCAGCACTGTGACAATGCCCGCCGAATATGAGAGATACGACGTGGTTTCATCGGTGGAGCGCAGCGTTTCAATAAACTGAAACAAACCCGCGACCATCATTAATATCCCCAACAGCGAGATAACCCATTCGCCCACAAAAATAGGCAAAAACAGAACCATAACCCCCAAGGCCATAACGACCAAGCCCAAGACTCGGCGCTTCGTCAACTGTTTCCAATTCATTGATCTTATATTTTGACTCACTCCGTAAATGCTCTCCTTTAGATTGATAGGTTTTGTTTACAAACGCATTGGCTTCCGTAATGTAAGGAAACACGCGGCCCAGTCCGTAACTGATACTAAACGATGTGGTTAAAACCGTTGGGAAACAAGGTCTAAAAGGTGGCAGTGGCGTAGAAAAAGGTCAGATTGATGAAAAATTTAAAACTGAACGATGAACGTGGAAAGGGTAGTTCCCCAGTATATCACACCTCGCCGTTGACGCAATAATGGACCAAAACCGCTTGAACAAGTTCAAGAAAGAAAAATGAAACTGTTAGAATGGCAGAGCCAGATTTGACGGACAACATAAAAAAAATAGAGTTAGAGACAGAAAGCCTGGCTGACCGTCTCAACCGGGTCGACACCGACAATAACAATCGTCTTCACCCTCATCCCCAGCCCCTCTCACAATTTGTGGGATTGGGAACGAGAGACACTCTTAGAGGAGAGAATTCTGTGTCATTATTTAAGCGAAAGGTTCACCCGGCAATACCAGATTTAGCCCAAGATCTGCGGCATGGCCGGCTCACCCGGCGAGAGTTTCTGCGATACGCCACCCTGCTGGGGCTTTCCGCCGGAGCGGCGACGGTGGCGGCGCAGTGCAGCAATATCGCTGCCCCACCGGTTTCTTCATTGGCCGATGCCCAGACAAGTGCTTCGGGCAAGCAGACCGCGGCTATCCAACGGGGTGGAACATACCGAATTGCCATGCCCCTGGAAGACTCAATCGACCATCCGGCCCGCATGGCCACCAATTCCCAACTCAACATCGTCCGGCAGGTGGGCGAATATCTAACCGAAACCGGGTCGGACAATATCACTCGCCCTTATCTTCTAAAACAGTGGGAGGCCAGTGACGACCTCAAAACCTGGACGCTTCATCTGCGCCAGGACATCACCTTCAATGATGGCACACCGCTCACAGCCGACGAGGTTCTCTTTTCCATCGGCCAATGGTTTGATCCTGACGTCGGCTCCACCATGGCCAACCTTCTGGTCTACTTAAATGGCGTCGATAACGTAGAGCGAGTCGATGATTACACCCTCACCCTTCACTTACAAACGCCCAGCATCAGTGTCCCGGAGGATTTATTTCATTATCAGGCCGTCATCTTGCCGCGCCACTTTGAAGGTAACTTTCTAAGGCAGCCGCTGGGAACGGGGGCCTTCACCCTATCCGACTATATCGACGGTGAACAGGCTATCTTCAAACGGCGTCCGGATTATTGGCGGCTGGGTGACGATGGCCAGCCGCTGCCCTATCTTGATGAACTGCATTTCTTGTCGCTGGAGCGTTCGACCGCCGGCATAAATGCCATGCTAACCGACCAGGTAGATACAATTAACTCCGGCGGCAGCGAGGACTGGTCGGCCTTGCAAGGCAATCCTGACTTTACTGTTTATCCGATTCGTTCTTCCGGGGCCTACATTGTGCGGATGCGGAGTGATGTGGAACCCTGGAACGATGTGCGCGTGCGGAATGCTCTCAAGATGTGTCAGGATCGCGCCAAAATTTTACAACTGGTCCGCTTTGGCACAGGTGAGCTAGCGATGGATGCTCATGTTGCCCCGATTCACCCGGCATATGCCGAAAGGCCCATTCCGGCCTATGATCCAGAACAAGCCAAAGCCCTTTTGGCCGATGCGGGCTATCCCGATGGGCTACAGGTAACGCTGACCGGCCCCAACGAATTGGATGCGCCCAAGCTGGCCCAGGCTTTGAAGGAACTGGCCGCCCCCGGTGGGTTTGACATCAACCTGGAACTGGTACCAACCGGCAAATATTGGGATATGTGGACAACGGTCGACCTGGGCATCACCCCCTGGGCCCATCGCCCGCTGGAAACTACCGTCTTGCGGCTGGCCTACAGCGTTGATGCCGAGGGCAACCCCACCCCCTGGAATGAAACCCACTGGGTTGATGCTGAATTTAACCAACTGCTGGCTCAGGCTGAAATGACACTCGATATTCCGGCGCGCCGCCAGATTATAGGGCGCATCCAGGACATCGTGCAAGAGCGTGGCACTATCGCCAACAGCTACTGGGCGGCTAGCCCGAAAATTGTTCGCTCTACATTTAAAAACATCCAAGCCCATCCGAGTAATTACGAGTTAACTTACGAGATATTCCAGGAACGTTAAGGGTAGGCCGGGATGAAATAGGACGCTTGCAAGGAGGCAGAATTACGCTCGATTTCTTCAGCGAGCGGGGAATGGACCAAGTTGTGGCGCACAGCCAGAGCCGCTGCCTCGGCTCGATTGGCCGCGTGCAGCTTAGACAGTACCTCGCTGACGTGATGGCGGATGGTCGAGGGGCTGAGAATTAGCCGTTTGGCAATGTCATTGTTGCTCATCCCTTCAACCATCAAGGCCAATACCTCTTGCTGTCGCTCGGTCAA
Organism: Anaerolineae bacterium; assembly: GCA_020433785.1. The sequence goes on along the minus strand of JAGRCC010000232.1, from coordinate 11,279 downwards.
ATCTTCGCCCAAAGCGGGACCGACGGGACTGTTAGCGGCCTGAATCAAAGCCTGCGCTGCTTCCGAACAAAGGGCGGGCCGCCCTGCCGCCGCCGTTCGGATGGCTCCGGCAATCTCATCGATGGGCGCGCCCTTAAGCAGATAGCCGATAGCTCCGGCCTGGGTCGCTTGCTGCACCAACTCCTTCCCCTGGAAGCTGGTCAGGATCACCACCTGAATGTGAGGATACAGCTCCCGAAGCGCCCGGGTGGTGGCCAGACCATCCATCTCCGGCATCATCACATCCATCAGAATGACATCCGGCTGCGCCTCCGCACATCGTCGCAGCGCTTCTCCGCCGTTGAAGGCTTCAGCCACTAGTTCGATATCATCAAAGGCTAACAGCAAAAATTTGATGCCCATCTGCAAAATCTGATGATCATCGACCGTCATCACACGAATTGGTTTTTGGCTTGGCATCGTTCCTCTCCTTACAAATAGATCGATCCGGTTTCCTAGATCGGTGGCGCTGCCACCGATCTAGGCTGTCCATTGAACTATTTTTAATCAAATATTTGAAACCGGACCCATCTTAGGCCCAATTAAAATTGCGGCATCAGCGATCAGCTTTGGCGAAATAGAGCTCTTGGTCTTGGCTAACCGTAACTTCGGCCGGATTCCGTGACGGATCCGGCCAGATCGCGGTCACGCAAGTACCCTGGCCTGGCCGGCTGTCCACCCTAAAACTAGCCCCAACACCAGTCGCCCGTTCGGCCATAATATTGACACCCAACTGATGTGGCAGAGTCGCGTTGGGATTAAACCCACAGCCGTTATCGCTGATTTGCAGCATCACCTGATCCGGCTGGTAGGCCAGATTAACGGTAACTTGGTCGGCATGGGCGTGTTTGGCAATATTGTTCAGGGCTTCTTGAGCAATCCGATACAGAACCACTTTTACTTCCAGCGGTAAGGCCCGCTCTCCGGTCACGTTCAAACCGACCGGGGCCTGGATGCGACCGGCCATCCCGTCGCCCAACTGTCGCAACAACTCGGCCAGGCGGGTCTCGGCTAAGGTCGTGGGTCGCAGTTCCAGCAGCAGCGTCCGCATCTCGGCCAGAGCGGTACGGCTCAACAGGTGAAGCTGTTTTAAGCCCTCTTCGCCCGCTTCCGGGTGACGGGCCCAAACCCGGGGCAGCGCCTCGGCGATGGCACTGACGGAAAAAAGGGTTTGTGAGACAGCGTCGTGCAGATCTTGGGCTAGCCGGTTGCGCTCGGCTATGACCGCGGCCTGCTTCACCTCAAGCCGCAGCCGGCTATTTTCAATGGCTAGCGCCACCTGGTCGCTGAAAACCATGGCCAGTTCGATCTCTTCCCGCGAAAAAAGGCGGGGATGGCGATAGAACAGGATAATCCCGCCATAAACCTCGCCCTTAATCAACAGGGGCACCGCCAACAGCGCCTGATAGCGAACGCTCGCCAGACCCCGCTCGGCCATATTGTTGATTGTCACCGGCTGATGGCTGCCGACCGTGTTCGCCAACATGTCTTGGACCAGCCGCAGTTTCTGCTCAGACATACCATTAGCCTGGTAACCCTGAGCGGCCACCAGGACAAATGGTCCGTTATGCTCCTCTTGATGATAAATAGCGTTGGCGTCTGTCCCCAAAAGTTGATTGGTTCGAGCCGTAATGAAGCTCAGAATATCATCCAGGTTCTTGTTTGAGTTCAAAACGGCCAGTATACCACCCAGGCTTTCGGCAATCTGACGCCGCTGCTCCGCTTCAACCCGTCGCTCGTGCTCAATTCGATAATGGCGGCCTGACTCTACGGCAATCGCTAATTGAGCCAGAAAAGGTTGAACCTGACGGACATGGTCGGCGGTAAAGTAACCCGGCTCCCGCTTGGCCAGCCCCAACCAGCCAATGACCTGACCCTGTAGCTTAACCGGCACCCCCAACCAGGCCCGCTGTCCCAAAACCGATAGGGGCTCAAACTGTACTTGAGGGCGCTCCCGAACATCCGCCACGATCACCGGCGCAGCCCGCTTGAGGAAGGTCCGGTAGGTTTCGTGCCGGGCCAGGTCAACACTCAGGCCAATCAACGAGGCCGGATTGGACCAACCGGCGCCTCCCACTAATACCAATCGCCGGTTGTGCACCATCAACACCGAGGCCCCATCAAAAGGCACCACCTGCTGCAATTCGGTTAGGATGATGTCAAAGATTTGGTCCGGAGTCATTACCTCGCTAACCTCTCAACCGACAGCAGAGGCAACCCCAGGCCATACAAACTATTGAGAACGCCGAATAGAGCCGCTTGATCGAGCAGGTAGCCGGTCAGGATGGTGACGGTGGGGTTCGAAGGAGTCGATGCGCGGCGAATCTCTAAACCACCCAGATATTCGGACCAACTCATGTCCAGATACCCATGAATGCTAATTCGATACCAGCCTGGTTGGTCCAAAGTTGGTTCTGTCCGCTGTTTGGTCATAACCTTTTCCCTCTAAACTAAGGAACGGTGAGATGTGTTTCAGGTCATTTCTCCGCTAACGCTGCGAAGTGACATATACAACTTTAATTATCGAACTCCGATTATTATATTTTAACAGATTTGGCAAGAACTCACAGTGTCCAAAAAGGTGTAGATAAGTAGTAACGAGATACGATACGTCCAGAATGGTACGACCTAAGCTAGCGAAAGCGTTGACTATGCTCAACGGACGCCGTGGATTTTGGTTCAAGATGGAGTCGAGGAATGAGGTTTGGACTAAGCCCGGTTGATGCAGATGAGTGCGTGGCAGCGCACAGGCTTTCCTATCCACCGCATTACATTTTCTAAGATAAGCGTTACCAATTATACCACATAATTACATAATCAGGCTAAATGGGATAGTCTTTGTCGCAGTAGGTTGGGTTGAGCCGAAAATTTTGACCTCTGGCGAGCTAACGTTGGGTTTCATTTGGTGGGTGAGCTCCAGAACCTCAGCGAAACCCAACCATTTGGGCAACAACGTCTCGAATCAACCCATTCAACCCATCCTACAACTTGAGCTTAAACCAGCACGGCCAGGAACCGCTCGGTGTAGTAGGCGGCGGTTTGGGCCGGGGGCGAGAGGCGAGGCAGCACGGCCTCGAAGGCATGGTTGCACTGAGGAAACGGAATGTAAACGACGGGGGCTTGGGCCGAGCGCAGGGTCTGGTACAGTCGCTCGACATCCCGGTGATCGACCAGGAGATCGTGGTTACCTTGCAGCAGCAGGGTGGGCGGGCAGGCTGCGCCGGCGTAGGTGATGGGCGACAGTTGGCGGTACAGGTCCGGTATCTCGGCCGGCGTGCCGCCCATCACGCTGGCGATGCCGCCGGCCAGGCTGCTGCCGTGACCGCTCACCAGTTCGAGCAGACGGTGGGCCTCCGTGACCAAACGATTGGGGAAGAGGCGGACAAATCGGTGCTGGGTGTCCTCGTACAACGCCACCATATCAGTTGGACCCTGGTATGAAATTACGCCGCGCACCGCGCTATCGCCGGCGATGCCGTCAGGCTGCAAGGCCGGGTCGTTGGGGGTGTAGGCGGCCAAGAGCGATAAGTGCGCCCCGGCGGATTGGCCGGTCAAAACAATTCGCGTCGGGTCAATCTCGAACGTGGCCGCATGCTGTTTTAGCCAGAGGATGGCCTGTTTGACATCTTTGACCATACCCAGCACCGAAGAATGGGGGGCCAACGTATAGTTGATATCCATCACCACATGGCCCTGCGACACCAGCCGCTCAAAGAAGGGGAATTTGGTGATGTTTTTGTGGCCGTACCACCAGCCGCCGCCGTGCACAAAAATCGTCGCCAGGCCGGTGCGGGGCACGCCCGGCGGCGGCTGCATCAGATCGGCGGTTAAGGGGCGGCCGGAGTCGCTGTTGACACCGAATACCACATCCCGGTGCAGCGCGCCATAGCGACGGCGTCGATAAAGGGGCGCCCAGCGATAGGACCGCAAGCGGGCGCGAACGTCTGGCGGTATTTGGTCGACCCAATCCGGCCCAAAGGCCTGAACAAATTCGGCCTCGTGCGAGGGCGTGAGGTTGCGCACATGGTTGATGGCGATACCCGCACTCAACAAGCCGGCCGCTGTACTGTACCAATCCCGATATTTAATGCCCCAGAAGGCGAACAGACCGCCCAATACGGCCAGGAATGGCGACAGCGCCGAGGCCACCAGTTTGGGTCCCCAGGCCAATCCTTGCAGCGCCCCATCTTTAGAGTCAAATAGAATCAGGCTGGCAAAAAGCGCCGTGAGCAGACTAAACAGGCGCAGCGAAACGCGCGCGACGGGCTTGGTCCATTTATCCAGGCGAGATTTAAAGATAACCGTGACCTGATAGAAATAAATCAGCCGTCTTAGGAGTCTGATACGCCGCCTGATCGTCATCAAGCGGCTGACACCTGGTTTTTTAGGCTTTGAAGTGAGTTTGAACATAGGTTACCGTTTGGCTTATAGTTAAGGGTTGGCTGGCGTTGCCGGTGCGAATGTAGAATTCCTCCTGATTTTTGTGGGTCAGGTAGACCGGCTCCGGGGTCGGCAGCACCATCACCCGGCAGATTGTTTTTTCATCGATTTGCACAAAATCCAGCGAGACGTAGGGTCGGTATTCAGGACCGATCATCGCGCGAAAGGTCGAGTTGAAGTTGATTTCAAAGCCATCGGCGTTGGGCTTGCCCTGTGATTGGAACTCTTGCTCCAGCCCGACGATCTCGCCGTCGTCGCCGACGCCTAACAGCAAGATACCGCCGGTGGTATTCATAAAGCCGACGATATTTTTCATAACGGCTTTGTGCAGCTCCTTATTAATAGAATGGCGGCGATAATCCCAGGCAAAACTGGCCTTGAACTCGCAATGCTGCCCCTCGCCCGCCGCGATGTGGTCAGGAATCGATTTTTGCAAGGCCGCCTGAATGTCGAGCTGCTGCGGATCGACCAGCGTTTTGATCAAAGCCGCGTAATGGCGGGGGTTGGGAATATTATGGAGATACCCTTGGTCGGCCGCCCCGACCCTGGTCAGGATGAGGGTGCCGTAATTGAAGGTTTCCCCCAGCTTCGATTGGCTAACGTCAACCTCGGTTAGAGTTTGGGTGGGGGCAACTTGACTCACGCCAAACAGCCCGCCCCGGCGGCGAACAATCGTCTCCCGGTCGATTTCATAGGTGTCGGTATACCATAACAGAAAGGCGGCGGCAATAATCAAAATCTGGAACGTGGTAATCACCATCGTCAGGATAATTCCAAACGGGCCGAAGCGGGCCAGTTGAAAATCATTGTAAAGCTCAGTCGGACTAAATTGCAGTGACACCAGCCAGGCGGCCACAGCCCAGACAAACTCGATAATAATCAAATTTCTGATAAAAACGACCGGCGTTGGCTTGACAATGATTTTGCTTGACGGCTTCACAACGCGTTTAATCTCTCTACTCAATCCGGCTCCTCGCCCAGCCACAACCGCCACAGCAGGACAACCACAAACAACCCGGCCACCACCATCGAGCCCACATAGCCGATAAAGGCAATTTGGGGCAGCAGCGACGAAGGGCCGCCCGATGACTCAGAAATACTAATGGCGATCGACGAGCCGATAATCATCCCGATCAACATCACCCCAATGATAATCTGTCGGCCTAAATTCCGCACCGATTGAATATCTTTGCTCAAATCCGACGTATCCAGTTTAAGATTAAATTGGCCGGCTTGGTACTGTTCCAACCACGAAAAGGCGGCATCACGCAGCGAGGGCATCCGCTGCACCAGCTCGCGCAGCAGATAGGTTCCCTCTTTGGTGACCACTTTTTTGATGTTCTCCTCGTTAATCTGCGCTAGCATCAACTGTTGAATGTGCTTGTTAATCAGGCCGACAATGTCTTCGCGAGGTACGAGCAAACGGGTAATGGCTTCGGCTTGCATCAGCGATTTAAGCGCTAGGGTCAGTTGGGAGTCTAAGCGCAGGCCGTGCTCCTGCAGCAGATCAAGCCCCACACTGACAATCTGGCCGAAACTGCTGCGGGTGTCATACTCCAGATAGCGACCGACCCGCCGCTCAAAATCCCGGTAGTAGGCCGCTTCGTCCACCTTGCGAAACGGCTTGCTGATGCTCAACAAAACTTGAGCCAGGCCGGGGGTATCCATTTGGTTTAAGGTCATAAACAAATTAATCAAATTCACTCGCTGCCGGACGTCAAGCTCGCCGACCATGCCCAGATCGAGAAAGTTGATCTCGCCGGTCTGCAGATTGACCAGCAAGTTGCCGGGATGGGGATCGGAATGGAAAAAGCCGTCGATGAGCAGCTGTTTGACCATACTATGCAGCGTGTGCTCGGCCAGGAGCTGCTTATCAAGCCCGGCGGCTTCGATAGCGGCTAAATCGGAAATTTTGACCCCATTAATGAACTCCATGGTCAGAACTTTGCTGGTGGAAAACTCCTGGTAAATGTGCGGTACCCGGCAGCCTTCGATCCCCTCTAAATTCTGACTGAGCCGGTAAGCGTGATAGGCTTCATACCCGTAATCTAACTCGATGAGGATATTATTGCCAAATACGTCGAGCATGCCCCGTAGATCAAGGTCTCTGACCCAAGTTGAGCGGCGGGTGAAGACTCTGACGGCGTTGCGCATAATGCCCAGATCGGCCCGGACCTGCCGCTGAATGTGGGGACGCTGCACCTTGACCACCACCGACTGGCCGAAGGGAAGCGTAGCCCGGTGCACCTGGGCGGTGGAGGCGGCGGCCAGGGGGTTTGGATCGAAGTCGGCGAAAAGCAGTTCCGGGGGAGCGCCTAGCTCAGCCGTGATAATCTCCCGGACTTGCTGCGTGGGAAACGGGGGAACGTTGCTTTGCAGCTTCTTTAGCTCTTGTCCCCACTCGGCCGGCAGCGCTTGGGCCTGGCTGGAGACAATCTGGCCCATTTTGACGTAAATGGGGCCAAGCTCTTCGATCATCAAGCGGACCTTGACCGGCGTACTCAGCGGCAGCAGCGGCTGCGGCGGATCGTAGACCCAGTTTTGCATAAAGCGCCGAAAGTCGCCAATCAGGCCGCGATCCAGCAAGACATCCATGCCATACCGCACAAAGGTATTGAACACCTGCTGAAGGCGCAGACTTTCGCGGAAGCGATCCAGACTACTGCTGGTTTTCATGGCCCAATACCTCTTCTTTCAGCTCTCGAACTTGGGTCATAATCTGGTCGTAGCGACCGGCCGGGGGCTTAGCAGCGATCAGAGCCGGCTCCGGCTGGGCTATATCATCGATGATAGGCGGCGATAAGCCACACAGATTCTCCAGAAAGACACCAAGCAGGCTGATCACAGACCCGCCAATAATGGACCACCAGATGTTATTAATAATCAACAAGTCAGACAGGAAAAATTCAAGCAGCAGAAACATGACCGTATTGACAATAATAATCACCAGGCCATAGGTCACAAACAGCAGCGAAATCGTTAGAAATTGGACAATGGGTTTGACAAAGGCGTTCAGTAGCCCAAACATCGCGCCCAAAATGAGATAGGTGGACAGGCGCTGGTGGGCCACCGTAATCCCCGGCAGCAGCAGCGCCGTCAGGCCGATAGCCATCCCGTTGAGCAGAATCAACATGAGCACTAATTTCCAATTGAACTTCATAGTATCCCTCTATTAGGCAAACGGAAATGGGGGCAGCGGTTCGATATCGGGATTGTCGCCGCCGATCTGGTTGGTTCGCAGCGCCCAGACAGCGCCCCCGTGCTCCAGAAACACCCGAGTTACGTTGTAGGCGGCCAGAGCCGGCAGAACCGTGCGCCAACTGAGCACCCCCTTGAATAGATTGGTGGCGACCCCATCCTCCAAGCTGGTTCCCAACTGCTCGATCTGATACTCCCAATCGGCGCGGGCTGAACCTAACGGTAGCAGCCGGCGACGCAGCGATTTACCCAACGCCGCCAACCGTTCAAACCGTTCCATCTCCTCAGGATGATAACGCAGCCTCGCTTTGAGGTGGGTTTGGCGGTCAATGGAGTCATCCAGGAATTTTATCGCGCCGTAGAGGGCCTGGTTGGAGTCCTGGGCGCAGTTGTTAGAAGCCGTAACGTAGGTGCCGCCCGTGCCGTCGCCGGTTCGATACCGGGCGGTCATGGTCTCCAGCGTTTGGACCACGATATCCAGGGCGGAGTGCTGCTGTTCGGTAAACGTGAACGGCTCGTCGAAGGCATCCAGTTTGACCATGATATCGGCCAGCGGGCGGAAGCCGGCAAAACCCCACAGCCGGTCGCCCATATAGCGGGACCAGTGGAGCTTACCGGCGATCAAACCGTCGATGTTGTTGGTGTAAACTTGATGATAAACAATCTCAAAGCGCAGCTCGCCGGTGAGCGGTTCGCGCACAATATCCGCCGTACCGTAGGAAAAGTGGCCGAAGTAGATTTTGCCAAAGGCCGCGTATGGCTCCGGGGTGCGGCCGGTGATCCCGCCATAAACCGAGGCCAGCAGGACGCGGTCGCCCTCTTGCCAGTTAGCGAGCGCGGCGGTGGCATCTTTGGCGCTGGGGCTGAGTAAGACCGAGGTAATGCGCCCTTTGTAGGCCACCGCGTCACCCCAGACGCCCTTTTTGAGATAGGTCAGGGCCGCTTTCCGGTCAGTGATGACCTCTTGCGGCTGAACCTGCAGCAGCTCTCGGGGCGCCAGCGATTGGACGACAAACATCCCCTCATTATTCTGCGCGCCATAGATATACCACCCGTTTGCATTGAGCGGGGATTTTTCAATATCCCGACTGGTAGAAGCCGGGATGCCGAACAGGGTCGGCATCACCTGCGGCAGACAAACCACCTCTTCGCCTCCGTCGAACTGCCCGGTCTCGCGCTTGTAGTGGACGACCCGAAAGGTTTCGCCGCCGGCCTGCACCGGCCCGATGAACTGCACCAGGGCGTAATAACGACCGCTGATTTGCATCGGCCCGCGACTGGTGTAAAGGGTGGGGCGCTCATCCCCCGGATGGTCCTCTTCAACTACCACCGTACCTATCAAGCCGACCACGACATCATCGTGCGGCCGGCCCCCGGCCAGCGACTCCAGCGGATTGACCAGACGCCAATGGTTGAGCCGCTCCGGGTGGATCAGCCCGATGCGTTGGCTCTCCTCAGCTCGCCGGTCAAAGTGGATATCTTTGGCCACGGCCCAAACCCGTTTTTGCACGTCCGGGCTGTCGCTGTAGCGCAAATTGACCACCTGGCCGATCAGATGGCGATGGCTTTCATCGGCATGATAAACCTCTAACAGGGTGCCTTTGACCGCCTGGCGTTCGTCCGGGTCCGGGAGAATTAAGCGGCCCATCCAGGTGGCAATGGGGCGATATCGTTCGGGGGCTAATGTCTGCTTCAGCGGGTAATAGTCGGGCCGAATGAACGGCAGCTCCCAATAACGCTCATAGTTATTTTTAGGGCCAAAATCGCCCACCAGTTCTTTTAAGCGCTCCGGCGTGGTCGTCTGCCCATTGGACATCACCCCGCTGATAATCTCGATGCTGTGATCCATATGGGATTGCCCATCCGGCAAGGCGGCCGTTTGGGAGAAGTAGTCGGTGGCGCCGGTATGAACCACATTCGCCCCGGCATCGATAGCGCTGATGCGGCCCTGGCTCTGGGCCTTATTCCAATGCGAATAGGAGAGCAGCGGCCAGCGTCCGGCGAAAAAGATAGCCCCAACTTTGGGGAAAAAATCTTTACCGCCGATCAGTTGATACAAATGCTCGGCATCATCGAGACCCGGATCATCGGACATCACCCCACCAAAGGTAAAGATTTGAACCGGGGCTTCCAGGGTCCGGTGCAAATAGCGGGTGACCCCCAACGACACTTGCGCCCCGCCGCTGTAGCCGATTAGGGTAATGGTCTTACCGCTGCCCGGCTGATAGCCCTTTTCCAGCAGACTGCGACTGATCTCTTGGGCTACCCCCAGGTTGTTGATGGGGCCATAACGGGGATCGCTGGAAATGGCGACTTGAAACAGATTGCGGATGACGATAAAAAAGGTAAAAATATCGGCGGAGTTTTTGATCTGGCGTTTATGAATCCAGTTCCAGAGACGGGTCAGCAGCCGCTCGCCGTTGAGCGGGTTATTGCTGACGGAAAAGGGGAAGACGTCGCGCACAATGACCGTCTGGCCGGGCAAGCGCTCGGCCAGTAAATCCAGAAAATGCGCCTCGCGGTCACCCAGCCAGGCGCCGGAGAAGCCGCCGATCCCGGTCAAGTAGACCACGTAATAATCGGCGTCCGGTTGGGCGTCAGGCTCTAGGGTGGGCGGAGCCAATGATTCCGTCTCAAGCTGGCGTTTGTTCCAGCCGGCCCACCAGCCCAGCGCCTCGAAGGGCGAGATGAAGGCCAAGATGATGATTAAAATGAATCCCCAAAATAATAAGCTGAACAGCGGATTGATGACAATATCCATCGGCGATACCTACTTCCGGTTTAATTTTTTGCTCGTCGTCTAACAAACATGGCCGCCTGCTCGGCGACCTGGTCGGCCCTGGCCTGAATATCCAGCGGTTCCGGCGTGCCGGTGGTTACCCGCCACCACCAGCGGCTTAGCCCCTCTAACGGCAGGGCGGGCAAACGGGTCATCAGTTCGTACACAATCCAGCCCCCCATACAACAGAACAGCGCCTGCCAGAAATTAATGGGATAGGCCACCTGTACGCCGACCAGCAGCGCCAAAAAGACCCAGATGCGTAACAAGCGAAAGATGATATTGCCCAGGTAAGGGATAAAGATGAAGATACCAAAAATGAGCGGCGCATAGCTGGCTTGGACTACGCGCAAGATATTGACAAAGCTCTGGTTGCTGCCGAAGATGAACCAGCCGGTAAGCCAGATAGAGACCGCCCAGACAAATACGCTAATAATCAAAACGATGACCGACGCGACGATGCTGACCACAAAACGGCCCGGCTTGACCCGGTTAGCAAACAATACCACACTCTGGCCCAGCACATCCGACAAGCCGGCTAAGAACAACAGCGTTGTCGGCACAAATCGAGCCGCCGGGTTATCGAGCAAGACCTGAAAAATGGCCGGTTCAAGCTGAAGCACACCCCGCCCCAGCACCAAAGCATAGAGGATAAGTTGCAGCAGATTCATAGGTTCCTCTCATTTTTGGGTAATTGGTAAATAGTAAATGGTAATTGGCTCTTCAACCTCTATACTGAAAACAGAATGAAAACGAAACGTTCGGGCATGTCATTCCCGCATGCTTCTCCGCCTACGCGAGGACAAGCTTAGCGGGAATCTAT
>JAGRCC010000231.1 GCA_020433785.1 Anaerolineae bacterium | reverse complement strand
AAGTAGATGCCGCCGGTCAGTTCGCGCACAATCACCATATCGACTTGTTCAACCACTTCCTTTTTAAGCGTCGAAGCATCGACCAAAGCCGGATAGATTTTCACCGGCCGGATGTTGGCAAACAAGCCTAACTCTTTGCGGAGTTTGAGCAAGCCTTGCTCCGGGCGCACGCTGGCTTTCGGGTCGCTCCATTTGGGGCCGCCGACCGCTCCCAACAGTACGGCATCGCACTGGCGACACGCCTCTAACGACTCGTCGGGCAGCGGGTTGCCGGTCTCATCGATAGCGATCCCGCCGGCCAACGCCGAGGTGAATTCAAACTCGTGGCTAAATTTTTCCCCGATAGCGTTGAGAATTTTAACGCCCTCAGCCACTACTTCAGGGCCGATGCCATCGCCGGGGAGAAGGGTAATTTTTGCGTACATGGTTATTCCTCTCTGAATGTCTTTTATTATGATCCATCGTCTTTTTTCAAGGAGGCCACTATCCCTTGAGTGGCCTGGACAAGCTCGGCCAGGGTGATCGCAAAGACCGCGTTAGGCGTGCCGGCGGCGGCCCAAATGATCTCAAACCGGGCGAAATCGGCGTCGATGAACGTGGGCAGTTGGCGCGGGTGTCCAAACGGTGGCACGCCGCCAATCGCAAAGCCGGTGGCTTCGCGGGTAATATCGGCGCTGCCGCGTTTAACTTTTTTCCGGCCGACATGGCACTGCGCCGCCAACTTCTTCTCGTCCAGTTGATTCGCTCCGCTAACCAGGGCCATAACCGGCTGCTCATCGACCACAAACAGCAGCGACTTGACAATCTGCCCAACGCGACAGCCGATGGCGTCGGCCGCATCTTGCGCCGTGCGGGTACTGGCTTCAAATTCCTTGATTTCGATGGTTAATCCTAGTTGTTGAGCGGCGTCGGCCACTTTTTGAGCAGTTGGATGCATGGACAATTGATAATGAACAATTGACAATTGAAAATTGATAATGGTAATGGGTAATTGAGTTTCGGCAATTGCCCATTACCATGATGTTGTTTAATATCAACGATTTAGAAGCGTTGGCCGTTGAGCAGGGCGTACTCCATACTGTCAACCAGGGCGCGCCAACTGGCTTCGATGATGTTGGTGTGCGCGCCAACGGTGGTCCAACTGTGATGAGTGCCGCCCTCGTAGAAGTCGATCATCACCCGGGTTTTGGCGGCGGTGCCGGAGTCGCTGTCCAAAATGCGAACTTTATAGTCGCTGAGATGAACGTTACCCAGCTGCGGAAAATCCTGGTGCAGAGCTTTGCGTAAAGCCAGGTTTAGGGCGTTGACTGGTCCGTTGCCTTCGCCCACGGTGTGACGAACTTCGTCGCCAACCTTAACTTTAACGGTGGCTTCGGTAAAAAGCCCGCGCCCCTGCCGATTTTCGGTGATCACCATAAAATCGACGATTTCAAAGGGAGGTTGGTAATCCTCTTTCGCCCGGCGCAGCATAATATCGATGGACGCATCCGCGCCTTCAAATGTGTACCCCTCGTTTTCCAATTCTTTGATTTGATCCAGCACTTGTTTGGCCTCGTTGCGACTGGAATCAAGACCTAATTCTTGGGCCATATAGAGAATGTTACCTCGTCCGGACAGTTCCGAGACCACGGCGCGTTTTTCATTGCCGACCAGTTGGGGGTCCATATGCTGGTAGCTTTCTTCCACTTTAAGCATTGCCGCCACATGGATGCCGCCTTTGTGGGCAAAGGCGCTGTGGCCGACAAACGGCTGGTGGGTGTTGGGCGTCATATTGGCCAGTTCATCAACGTAGCGCGACAGATCGGTCAATTTGGCCAGCTGTTTGTGGTCGACGCACGAGTAGCCCATTTTGAGCTGCAAGTCAGGGATGATGCTCATCAGGTTGGCATTGCCGACCCGCTCACCGTAGCCGTTGATCGTCCCCTGTGCGTGCGTTGCACCCGCGCGAATGGCGGCCAGACTGTTGGCAACGCCCAATTCGCAGTCGTTGTGAGCATGGATACCGATCTGGGTCTCAGGAAACTGTTCCATAACCCGACGGGTGATCTCCTCTACCTCCCAAGGCGTCGAGCCGCCGTTGGTATCGCACAGCACCAGGCAGTCGGCGCCACCCTGCGCGGCGGCTTTGAGCGTGAGCATGGCGTAATCTGGGTTGGCTTTGTAGCCGTCGAAGAAATGTTCGGCGTCATAGACAACTTCTTTGTCACGGGTTTTAAAGTACTCGACGCTTTCCAAAATCATATTTAAATTTTCTTCGGGATCGGTTTCCAATACGTGATGGACGTGAAGGTCCCAACTTTTGCCGACCAACGTCACAACCGGCGTGTTGGCTTCGATCAGCGCCTGAATATTGCCATCGTTATCGCAGGTGGTGTTTTTATGGCGGGTCGAACCAAACGCCGCAATCTGGGCATTCTTTAGATTCAGCTCAGTCTGCCGGGCGAAAAACTCGGCATCTTTGGGGTTTGAGCCGGGCCAGCCGCCTTCAATGTAGCGTACACCAAAATCGTCCAATTTCTGGGCGATTTTTAATTTGTCTCGGACGGAAAGGGAGATGCCTTCGCCCTGCGTGCCGTCACGCAGGGTGGTGTCGTATATTGCAATCTGTGTCATTGGGAAAACTCCTTGAAAAATCGTTGAATTAGGTTAGAAATAGTAATATTAACTGGCTACGTTCTCAACTCAGCATTCCACGATGCAATGCATCGTTCTTACTGTAAGGAAAAGGGAAGAATTGGGGGGCGCTACCCCCCATGCCCCCCGGCCTACGGCGTTTTCCTTAGCAGGTAGCGTAAAACGTAGTTGTCGTTCGCAGCGTTTGGCGAAATCCATTCGATCATTAGTCGCTCCTGAACTCCACAACCTCTGCGAACTCTGCAAATTCACCAACTTGATTTCCCAATGCGACGGGCGACAGCTATACGTTCGGCCATCGCCCGTTTGACACCTGTTTCCGCTAAATCGTTTTGACTGACCATTTCTGAAAAAACCTCGAATGAAAATTAGGAGTAAGGAGTAAGAAGTAGGGAGTACGGATTTATCTTTTACCCCTACTCCTTACTCCCTACTCCTTGAGTTAAACATAGAAGAAGGGCCGAGAGACCATAGCTCTGGCCCTTCTCATTTCATAAAGTTTGTCGCTCAGGTCAGTTGGATGCCATGCCCCATCCAATTGGCCTGGCTTAATGTTAGGCGACGGTAATGCTCTGATCCAAATAGACATCCTGGATCAAGTTGAGCAGCTTGGCCCCTTCCGCCATCGGGCGTTGGAAGGCTTTACGGCCGGAAATTAGCCCCATGCCGCCGCCACGCTTATTGACCACCGCCGTGTAAACCGCTTCGGCGAAGTCATTTGCGCCCGACGCGCCGCCGGAATTGATCAAGCCGATCCGGCCCATGTAGTCGTTGGCTACTTGCCAACGCACCAAGTCGATGGGGTTATCACTGACCAACTCGCCGTACATTTTGGGGTTAGATTTGCCAAAGCCGATAGCTTTGAACCCGCCGTTTTGGGTGGGCAGCTTTTGCTT
>JAGRCC010000230.1 GCA_020433785.1 Anaerolineae bacterium | reverse complement strand
TATTGGGATCGCGATCGACCATACCGCGCCCGTGCATGGTCATATAGGCTTCCACGCCGATAATCGGTTTGACGCCGTTTTTCTTGCAGTTGCGGAAGAACTCGATGACGCCGTGCATAACGCCGTGGTCGGTCAGGGCCAGGGCCGGCTGGCCTAATCGAGCCGCTTCTTTGGCCAGATCGGCGGTGCGGCCCAACCCATCGAGCAGAGAATATTCGCTGTGGACGTGGAGGTGACAAAAATCAGACATGACGAGCCTCTTTCTCTCCGGCACATTGAATCATAACGACTGGACTGTGCCTTACGACCGAAAAAATCATCCTAATATCTTTATATTACTAAATATAGTAGGTCTTTTCAAATTTTACACAAGATATAGGGGATAGACCGACAGAACAAATGTTTGTGGACGTATTTATTATTATACCACAACTCTATCGCTTCCGGCATAGAATTGCGGCAATTATTGAGGCATCGACGAAAATTTTAAGGTCAAAAGGAGTACATTTCAATTATCGATTGCTGTCGTAACCGATCTGTAACCACCTGGTTGGCAAAATTATGTTATGATAAAAATAGGCTTTTTCTGTGCTTATAAGCGCTAATGGAAGGCCCTAGCCTTAATGACCAGAACCGTCGAAAAAAACCGAACTAAATATTTGCTGCCCAAATTTGAAGCGCCTTGGGAAATCATTCGATTTGGCTTAATGACCATCACTTTAGGGGCGACGATAATCCTCGTTTACTTCACCCTTTTTGTCTTTGTCGATTGGTTTTATCCGGGTTTGTTGGGCTATCACAGCCGGGGCTTTACCGTATTTTTGGCCGCAGTGCTAACTCTGCTGCTCTACCACCCCCTCAAAGATGGGGTACGGAGTATGATCGACAGCCTCTTCTTTCGTGATTCGGCCCGGATAAACGAGGGCGTGGCCGTAGCTCGCCGCACGATGACTGATATCAATGATCGCGCCCAACTTAAGCACTATCTGGCCGAAGACCTGCCTAAGCGGCTTGAGGTTGATGGGGTCTACCTTCACCAATACGCGCCCTCAATTCTGCTGCGCCATGCGGTGACGCTGCCTCTAAAAATGGGAACACGGGCGCTGGGGTATTTAACCATCGGTCCCAAATTATCGGGGCGCTCATTTAGTGCGGAAGAGCGGGCGGCTTTAGGTGATTTACAGGAACAGGTCTCGCTGGTCTTGTCGGGGATTCAATTGGCCGAGGCCCGCGAGAAAACCGAACGAGTGGCGCGGCTCAAGAACGAGTTCATTACCAATGTCTCGCACCAAATCAGAACGCCGCTGAATGTGGTCATTAATTCCACCGGACTGGTGGCCGATGGCATTTTGGGGGAAATTGGTCAAAAAGAAACCCAATACCTATATCGAGCCGTGCAAGGCTCGGAATATCTCAAAAAGCTGCTGAACGATATTCTCGATATGACCAAGTTGGAAATTGGCCAACTTAGCCTCCAGCTTGAAACGACGGATATTCATCTCATTCTAGATGATATTCTACCGATGGTTCACGATATGCTCAAAGGTAAACCGATTGATCTGACGCTTGATGTTACCGCCGATCTGCCTTTTGTGGTGGCCGACCGGCTGCGGCTGCGCCAAATCTTACTTAATCTGCTCTCAAACGCGGCCAAATTCACCCGGCAGGGATCGATTACCCTGAAAATTTGGCAAAAACGAGGCTGGGTCTTTTTTAGTGTGGTCGATACCGGCATCGGCATCGCCAACGAAAATTTGTCGTTGATTTTCGAAGATTTTCAACAGGTTTCCACCAAACAGCCCAAGGAGGCTCAAATCGAACGGCGCCGGCATTTAGGCACCGGTTTGGGCATGCCGATCACCAAAGCCTTGGTTGAACTACACGCCGGGCGGATCTGGGTTGAAAGTGAGTTGGGAGTTGGCTCTCGCTTTAACTTTGCCATACCCATTAAGGTCAAGAATTAATTATGGAAATGCCCACCTACCAGCCGACTAACCTACAAGAACATGACAAAGTTCAAATTTTCCTATGGCGAATAAAACGTTTTATCAACCATATCGCCTGGCCTTTAGTTTGGCGCAACATGTTTTTGATCGCTATTGGTTTGACCTTGCTCTATCTCACCTTCAATTTACAGAACAGCGCCCGCTGGATCAACCAACCGTTTACCGGCTTTCTTCATCAGAATCTGGTCGTCGTTGAGAGCAACTTGGTCCTCAGCAATCGAGATAAATCCCTTCCGAAAGGATTTATCAACCGAGGCGAGATCATCTCGCATGTTAACGGGCAACTCGCGCCTTCTTCAAACTGGTTGGTTGACTATGCGCGACAGCACCCGGGACAAGCCATATCCTACACCTTGCTCAGACCCGATGGGCCACCGGCAGCCATAGAACTCCCAGTTTTGAAATTCACCTGGCCTAATTTTATTCAGATGGTCATTGTGCCGGGTATCTTCAGTTTGTTTATTTTGGTTACGGCTGCAACCATTATGCATTTGGGCCACGAGCTGTTGCTAGCCAAACTATTTGCCTTATTTTCAATGGCTCTGGTCTTTCATCTGGGCAGCTTTCCTGGTTTCGCCACCGGCCCATTGGCCAATCTAACGCTGGGATTGGCGCTGATCGCCCGGATTGTTTTGCCGTCGCTCTTGTTGCACATGCTGATTTTGTTGTACCCGTCCCAAAAACTACTGGCCGCCCGGCCGTTTTTACTGCCCCTTATTTACCTGCCGATCTTGCCGGGTCTGGTCCATGTGCCTCAGATCTTTGGCCACCCCCTTGCTCACCGGAATTTGGTCTCAATTGTTGAGGCCTACACTGCGATTTACGCTGGTGTGGGGCTGGTGTTGCTTTTGCACATGCTGCGGCAGCCAAATGTGCAGCGGTCTAAGAAGCGCGCTGTGGTGCTGCTGTTAGGGCTATCCGGCCCATTGCTCCTGCTGCTGACTAGCCTTTTGTTGAACCCAGCTACCCATCCCCAAATCTTTATAAGCCTGCTGAACCGCTACGGGTTGGTTGGGCTGCCGTTTGCGGTGGTCTGGTTGGCGCTTCGCTATGGGGATTTTGGCTTTAAGGTCACCGAACGCTCCTATTTTTTGTATTTGCGGCTGCTGCTGGCAGGGCTGTTGGGTTATATTTGCTTAATTGTGATCATCAGTCCGGCGATGACCAGCCTCGATCTGATCCAACTGCAAGATATTCCCATTATTTTAATTGGGGTGGCTATTTTTTTCGTCGTTAGGCTGCTCTATCATAATCTGCATCATATCATTAGCGACTGGTTTTTCGGCAGTGTTGACGAGTTTAAGGTTGGCTATCGGATTGTGTCACACCACCTGCCCAAAGTTGAAACCCGACGCGATTTGGAACGGGTCGTTGGACTGGATATTCCATCAGATTTCCGATTAAGAAATGCTGAGGTTACCCCTCCGGAGAAAAAACCAAATATCCGGTACGTACTGGCCTATTCGTTAACCGTTAATAACCTGCCGGTGGGCAACCTGTATCTGGGCGGAAAAATCAACGGCAAAACCTTCACTGAAAAAGAGTTGGCGATTATTGATGAGCTTAAGAAGCAGATTTCTTTAGCCCTGTGGAGCTTCGAACTGGATGAAACGATTCATAAGGTTGAAGAGCTTACCCGGCTCAAAAGCCGTTTTCTGGCGCATGTCACGCACGAGCTACGCACCCCGTTGAACGGCATCATCAACTATATCGGTTTTGTCCTCGATGATTTTCGCAGCGACCTTAATGCTGAACAGATCGACCATCTGGAACGCGCTTTGACCAGCGCCGAACGCCTGCTGCATATTATCAACAACATCCTTGATATGAGTAAAATCGAAGCCGGGCAAATGAATTTGAATCGGCAGCCGGTCAATCTAGCCAAACTGGTATCTGATCTAACGCCGCTAGCCCAGCACGAGATTCGTAATAAGCCGATTGAACTCATCACCGATGTGGCCCCGAACTTACCTGAAATTTCGGGTGATTATTTGCGGATTCGCCAGATTATCTTAAATTTACTCATTAACGCAACTAAATTTACCGAATCGGGCAGCATCTATTTGCGTGTTTGGCCCGAAATTGGCACAGTTGTCATTACGGTCGCCGATACCGGCCCCGGCATCGATGAACAGCTCAAATCGACGATTTTCCAAAAGTTTATGAGCGCCGGATTAACCGACGTCGATCAAAACCTGGGACCGGGGTTGAGCATGCCGATCACCAAAGCGCTCGTTGAATTACACGGCGGCCGGATCGATTTAACTAGCCGGCCGGGGCAAGGGACCGTGTTTATAGTCACATTGCCGGTCGATTTAGCGGAACCGGTCAACGGTTATATAAAATAAGGGAAAAGGACAATGGCTGAAGATTTAAAGAATTATAGCGCGCTGGTCGTCGAAGATGATGCCTCCGGGTTGGCAATTATCGCCGTAATGCTGCGCCGCCTGGGTATGCGCACTGTCATGGAACGCTTCGCCGACTCCGCCATCGAGCGGGCGAAGAGCATGTCAAAGCTCGATGTAGTCTTTCTAGATTTGGGCCTGCCCGATGCCGATGGTTACGAAGTGTTACAGGCGCTCAGAAGCGATCCGGCCTTAAAGGAGGTTCCGGTTATCGCTGTAACAGCCCGAGACGCCAGCACCGAACTGCCCAAAACGCAAGACGCCGGTTTTGATGGTTTTTTAGGCAAACCGCTTAATCGCAACCGCTTTCCTGACCAGGTACGCCGCATTATTAGAGGTGAAGGTGTCTGGGAGATCTATCAGTAATCTGAACCGGCGGCCGGCCGGGTACTAACCAGGTTGCCCAAATCGCGCCGCCAATTAGTAGGAAAGCCACGGCCGCCCAGGCTACTGCCCAAACCACCGCCGGAATAAAGGTTAGATCAGCCATCGATTGGGCATCGCTGCGGACCGAAGCGGCAAAAGGCATCGACAATCCAATAACCGTTATGATGTCCGAAAAGGCGGTTAATCCGGCCCGAATCGCGATGAGGTGCAGTAAAAATACAATCCATGGCGGGGAGGCTTTGAGCGCAACCAACAAGAACAGGCCGCCAAAAAAGACCCCGCTGATGGTAGTCAACACGCCGCCAAGGACGTGATCGGTAAAGATACTGGGGATACCGTATCGCAGCGTGAATAGAATTATCACCAGACCAATGACGGCCATAGCGATACGACTCCAACGATGATTACGCCCTAGCATAATCAAAACGCCGCCAAACAAAGCCACCCCCAAATACCCGGCTGGAATAACCAACAGACGCCAGCCCCCAGCAGTATAGGCCAACCCCGATCCGTCGGAGAAAATGACAAATCGGATAAAAGCACCGCCGGTGATTAAGGCCGCTAAGCCGTGACTCAACTCATGGACAAGGGTAATCAGCAGCCGAAAAGGGTAGTTTAAGAACCCCAACCAGGGCACTATCGCCAGCAGCATGGCCGCCAAGCCTGCCACCCCAATTAAGATTAAGGTTTGTTTGGTCGTAATTTCACCGTCTTGAGAACGCATTTTAGAGAATTCAAATCTGTTCATCTTTTGTCACATTAGGATTGGATTTTTAGAACTTATGGTATCATACCCAGCTGAAGCCGTCTCAACAATTGACCAACTAAATTTCGAACAGATTCAACGATCAGCGTTGGTTATAGCCTTAATGGACTAGGCCGATCTGAACCTATTTTCCTAGGCACAACCCATTGCCAGAAAAGAGGCGCTTAGGTTATAATAAGAAGAATGAACTATTAAGCAGAATCGGTAATGGTATTTTTGGCAGTCAATGCAAACCTATCGTTACCGCAATAGTTATCATACAACCATTAATGTTAGACCTTGCAGCTTAACAAATTATAAATCACACGAGCCAACAGGTTAGTTGGTCAGATAGTTAGCCAGAAAGATGACGGTGAATTAACCAAAACCGTAACCACTGAACTATTCAACCAACCGCTAATATCACCTTCCGTCTAGAGTGAGTCGCTTAAGCTGGCGCCAGGAGAAATTCTGTGAACGACAAAATTTTGATTATTGACGATGACCCCAGCTTTACCCAAATTGTTCACCTCGGTTTAACCGATGCCGGGTATCGAGTGACCATTGCCCGGGATGGGCAAGAAGGGATCCGCCTTTTTTTCGAATGTCAGCCTGATTTGATCATTTTGGACATTACGATGCCTCGGCTAGATGGCTATCAAGTGTGCCAACGCGTTCGAGACATAGCCGATACTCCGATAATCATGCTTACCGCTCTGGACAAGGAGGAGGATATTATTAAGGGACTCGAATTTGGCGCCGACGATTATCTTACCAAACCATTCCGTACCGGCGAACTGGTGGCCCGTGTACAGGCGACGCTCCGTCGCAGCCGCACCGCTATTATTTTACCTAAAAATTTATCCTACCAGGATAACCACCTCTTTATCGATCTGGAAACCCGCCGCATTGAAGTTAAAGGCAAACTCGTCAAACTAACCCCCACCGAATACAAACTGTTAGAACTGCTGTTTAAAAACAAAGGTCGCATTATCGAAACCCAACAAATTCTGGAAAAAGTCTGGGGCTTCGAATATATCGATGACGTCGATTATCTGCGCGTTTATATCTGGCACCTACGGCGTAAACTTGAACCCGATCCCAAAAATCCCATTTATCTCCTTAACGAACAGTACGTCGGATATCGCTTTGAGGTTCAAAATTGACGACGAATTGTTAGTTTGTTCGTTCGTTTGTTGGTTGATTAGTTTGTTTAATGTTAACAAACCCAAACCAACTATACACCCAACCAACTCTCCAACTGTCCATCCATTTTTAACAAAGGTTACATTATGACTACTTGCTTAGTAACGGGAGGAGCCGGTTTTATCGGTTCGCATATTGTTGATGCTCTAGTCGCACGCGGCGATCAAGTCCGCGTATTAGACAACTTATCATCCGGCTATCCGAAAAATTTGGCGCATCTGGCCAGTCAAATCGAATTTATAGAGGGTGATATTAGAGAGGAAGCCGTCGTTCGAGACGCTGTCGGCGGCGTTGATCTCGTTTTCCATCTGGCCGCGATGGTATCCGTGCCGGAGTCGATGGCCAAACCGGTCGAGGCTGAAAGCATCAATGCCTTAGGCACCCTTAAGCTGCTTAGTCTGGCCGCTGCTGCCGGTGTTCGCCGCCTGGTGCTCAGCTCTACTTGCGCCGTCTATGGCGACGAACCCACGCTGCCCAAGACAGAAACTATGACGCCTCAACCCAAATCTCCCTATGCTATCAGCAAACTCGCTGCCGAGTATTACTGCCGTTTATTTAACGATTCCTTTGATCTGGAGACGGTTGTGCTGCGCTATTTTAACGTCTTTGGCCCCCGCCAGGATCCTTCGTCCGCCTACTCGGGGGTGATCTCCATCTTTGTCGATAAAATGATGCGCGGCGAAGTCCCCCTCATTTTTGGCGATGGCCAACAGACGCGCGACTTTGTCTTTGTGAAAGATGTCGTGCGGGCCAATTTATTGGCCGCTCAAAACCCCCAAGCCGCCGGCCAACTGTTTAACATTGGAACCGAACGTCAAATTACCATTAACCACCTTTTCCACACATTATCGCAAATTTTCAAGCTCGATATTCAACCGATTTACCAACCGGCCCGGTCGGGTGATATCCGGTACTCCTATGCTAACGCTCATCAAGCCAAAACCCTATTGGGTTGGACGGCCAACGTCAGCTTCGAAGCGGGGCTGGCTCAATTAGTCGACAGCGTGGTTCTCTCCTCGTAATAACTTCAATTATGTCAAATGATGATCTTCCCCTTTTTAATAACCTCAACTTGATAATTTTAGCCATTTACGGGTAATATAACCGTTATTAAAATTTAACAACACCTTAAGAGAGTTGAGGAAAAAACATGTCTGAAAAACCCGATCGAAACCTGGCGATGGAGTTGGTGCGCGTTACGGAAGCCGCCGCTCTATCAGCTGCTCATTACATGGGCTTGGGCAACAAAGAAGCCGGCGACCAGGCCGCGGTTGATAGTATGCGGGCGGTGCTAGACACTATCAATATGGACGGCACCATCGTTATTGGGGAGGGCGAAAAAGATGAAGCCCCCATGCTCTATAATGGCGAAAGAGTCGGCACCGGCAATCCGCCCGCCGTCGATGTGGCTGTAGACCCGGTTGAAGGCACCCGGTTGCTGGCTTTGGGACGGCCCAATGCTACCTCAGTCATCGCCATTGCCGAACGCCATACGATGTGGAACCCCGGCTCATCTCTGTATATGAAAAAAATTGTAGTCGATAGAAATGCCAAACACGCTATCGACATTAGCCTATCGACCACGGCCAATCTGCATCGGATTGCCGAGGCGCTCGGACGGCACGTCAATGAGCTAACCGTGTTCGTTTTAGACAAACCCCGCCACCAAGATCTCATTGCCGAGATACGACGGACCGGGGCGCGCATTTCCATTCAAACCGATGGGGATGTGATCGGCGCGCTAATGGCCGCCATTCCCGGCACCGGGGTCGATGTTTTGATGGGCACCGGCGGCACCCCCGAAGGAATTATCGCGGCCGCCGCAGTCAAAGCATTGAATGGCGGCATGCAAGCCATGTGCGACCCTCAAAGCGACGCCGAGCGCGAAAAAATCTTAGCTGAAATAGGCGACGATATTAACACAACGCTCATGTTGGAAGATCTGATCAAGGCCGATGACGCCTTTTTTGCGGCCACCGGTATCACCGACGGCCCCTTCCTGGAAGGCGTTCACTATGACCGCCAGGGTGGGGTCACCACCCACAGCATCGTCATCCGTGCCCTGTCCGGATCGATGCGTTATGTTAAAGGTATTCACCAACTCAGACGGGGGTTAGATTTTAGGCGGCTAGATGTCAAAGAGGCCGTCGAAGTGGCAACCTTATAATGCAGGTGACAGTCACTTGAGCATGGTCGATCGACCAATTTGAACAACTCAGACGCTGATTTATCGCAAATAAGTGACTGTCACCTTTGGAATGTAAATAAACGAGAATCCGGCTTAAACGCCGGATTTTTTTATGCCGGTCTTAGTGGCCCGTTGTGGATAACCGGTGGCCAAACTGTGGGTAAATTTCTTTAATCTGGGGAAAAGTGGGGATAGTTCTGTGGATAAATAACGATTTGTGGGGATAGCTACAACCACCAAAATTTAAGAAAGTTTTGGTCCCAAAGTACTACTCGACCCGAACAAATGTTTCATTTTTGTGCTATACTAAGTGATGCGTTTGGGGGAAGACCATTTTTACTTGTCTGGGAGGACTGGGATGGCAAGACGCCGACGAAAACGAAAAACGGTGCGGTCGGGGTATCCTATACCCCTGCCTAAAAAGCAACCTAAACCTCAAGACTCTAACCTGGAATACCAAAAGCTAATTATTCGGCAGCGAATTCTCATTTTACTTATTACGGCCGTTGTAGCTGTCTTGTTGACGCTTATCTTCGCGGGGGGAGCCTCGATTTGGGTGGTGATCGCGGTGATCGTGGTGTTAACCGTCCTTATGCTGGTGGTTATCGGTGCGCCTCAGCTCCTGCCCAGAATTTTGCGCGAATTAGCCCGTATTTTTGGCCTCAAATCCGAGTAACCCCACCCCTAGAGATATACCCCTGGTTTGCCCTTAATTTGTATTGGAGCCCAACTCGCGCTGAAGCAGCCCTTTCACCACCAACAAAACCACAAACGAACAGCCGACCAAAATGACAGATAGGGTTAAGGCGATATCCAAATCAAGCTCAAAGCCAATGTAGATCGCCAAGGGCATGGTCTGCGTTCGGCCCGGATAGTTGCCGGCAAAAATAATCGTCGCGCCAAACTCGCCCAGGGCGCGGGCCCAAGTCATGACCGCCCCACTGAGCAAAGCCGTCCAGGCCAGAGGCAGAGTAACAAACCGAAACGCTTGCCAACCGCCGGCGCCGTCGAGCGCCGCGGCTTGCTCCAGATCGCGATCAACGCCGGCAAACCCGAGCATGGCCGCTTTGACATAAAAGGGCGCGGCGATAAACGTCTGCGCTAAAACAACAGCCACCTGGGTAAAGGCGATATGAAGGCCGCCAACTTCCAGCCATTCACCGACGAGACCCCGCCGGCCGAAAGCCATCAGCAGCGC
>JAGRCC010000229.1 GCA_020433785.1 Anaerolineae bacterium | reverse complement strand
GGTCTGATCAAGGATGGGCAGTATGAGCATCCCTGGATTGGTTTTTCCGGCAATTCGGTCACGCCGGAAATTGCCGAGGCGATGGATTTACCCAAAGTTTCAGGCGCGTTAGTCGTTGAGGTTCTATCCGGCAGCCCGGCCGACGAGGCTGGCCTGCGCAGCGGCACCCGCGAGATTGTGTTCGATAACGGACTCGACACCACTATTGGCGGTGACGTCATTATTGCCATTGAGGATGAAGAGATCTACAACTTTGATGATCTCATCTCATTCTTAAGCCGGCGTGGAACCGTGGGCGATGTGGTCACGTTAACGATTATTCGTGACGGCAAAGAGCAGCAAGTCGAACTGACCTTAGGCCCCAGACCGCATACCACCGAAGAAGTTGAATAACTTCGTTCGAGGTTAATCAAAAAAGCGCCTTCAAATGAAGGCGCTTTTTTATTGAAATTCATGTACTTCTGCACCCAGCGCGGTGGATTAAGCCATCGCTTCAAGTTCTTTTAATCGATCTTGCACTTTAGCCAACTGCAATTCCAGATCAGCCAGTCTTTCGCGCTCGCGGCTCACCACCTCCGGCGGCGCTTTATCAACAAAGCCTTTATTATTGAGTTTGCCTCGACTGCCGGCGATGCCTTTCTCCAAAACGGCCAAATCTTTTTGAGCGCGTTCGCGTTCGGCCTGAATATCAAGCATACCGGCCAGCGGCAGGTAGATTTCGATCCCGCCGCTAATCACCTGCCCCACGGCCTGTTCCGGTTTTTCAGCCAGAGCCGCTTCCAAAACCAAGGCGGCTTTATCGAGCCGGGCCAGCGACACGACAATGCCGATATGCTTCGTGAGCATCGCGTGATGGTCGCCGGCGGCAATTAACGCCTTAATCTGCTTGCCCGGCTCCACATTGTATTCAGACCGGATATTGCGAATGGTCCGGATCAACTCAAATAGGATCGCCATATTGGCTTCAGCTTCGTCGTCAATGGCTATCGAGCTTTCGGTGGGCCAGTCGGCCACAATCAAAGCGCCACCGTCGTTGGGTAGGTGCTGCCAGGCCGCTTCTGTCACAAACGGAATAAAGGGATGAAGCATCCGCAGCGTTCGATCCAGCACATGCACCAATACCCGCCGCACCGTTGCTTGAGCGCGGGCATCCGTGTCATACAGCCGAATTTTGGCAATTTCTATGTACCAATCGGCAAATTCGCTCCAGAAGAAATCGTAAAGCTGGCGACCGGCTTCGCCGAAATTGTAGTTATCGATCAGACGGGTCACATCACCCGTTAATCGACTCAACCGGCTCAAAATCCAGCGATCCGGCAGGGTAAAGCCGGCCAGGTTCCAGGTACCGGTGCCGCTGGCAAAGGCTGTACCTTGATTGGTCACCACGAACCGGGTCGCATTCCAGATTTTGTTACAGAAATTCCGATTGGCCGCAATTCGATCCAACGACAAATTCATATCATTACCAGGCGACGAGCCGGTCAGCAAGGTAAATCGCAGGGCGTCACACCCGTACTGGTCGATAACCTCCAGCGGATCGATGACGTTGCCGGTGGTTTTACTCATCTTCCGGCCCGACTCATCGCGAATGATACCGTGCAGGTATACGGTGTGGAACGGAATCTGGCCGGTGTACTCCAGCCCGCTCATAATCATCCGCGCCACCCAGAAAAACAGGATATCGTAGCCCGTCTCCATCACCGAATTAGGGTAGTAACGCTGTAGGTCAGGCGTGTTATCGGGCCAGCCGAGGGTTGAAAACGGCCACAACCCTGAGCTAAACCAGGTATCCAGCACATCGGGGTCTTGCTCCAGCGTCACATCCGGGCCAAACTGAGCCTTAGCTTTCTCATACGCCTCTGCTTCGCTGTGAGCCACAAAAACCGTACCGTCAGGCGCGTACCAGGCCGGAATGCGGTGGCCCCACCACAACTGGCGGCTCACACACCAATCTTTGATGTTTTCCAGCCAATTGTTGTAAACCTTCGTAAATCGCTCCGGCACAATCTTAATCCGGCCGTCGGCCACGGCGGCCAGCCCGGCATCGGCTAGCGATTGCATTTTCACAAACCACTGGGTTGACACCAGCGGCTCCACAATCTCGCCGCCTCGCTGGGCACGCGGCACCTGCATCTTGTGTGCCTTCACCTCAAGGATCAGCCCTGCAGCTTCCATATCGGCCCACAATTTGGTGCGGCACTCAAAGCGATCCAGGCCCTGGTACGGTCCGGCATTGCTGTTCATCGTGGCGTCTTTGTTCATAATGTTGATAATACCCAGATTATGCCGCCGGCCGATCTCAAAGTCGTTGGGGTCGTGGCCGGGCGTGATTTTCAGCGCGCCAGTGCCAAATTGCATATCAACGTAGGTATCGGCAATCACCGGAATTTCCCGGCCCAGCATCGGCACCACGCACATCTGGCCGATGAACTGCTGGTAGCGCTCATCATCCGGATGAACGGCCACGGCGGTATCGCCCAAAATGGTCTCCGGTCGAGTGGTTGCCACGGGGATGTAAGCCTCGGAGCCGGCCAGCATGTATTTGAAGTAGTACAGTTTGCCCTGTTCCTCAAAATACTCCACCTCCAAATCACTCACGGCTGTCTGCAAGCCCGGTGACCAGTTGATCAGATACTCGCCTCGATAAATCAAGCCCTTTTCATACAGACGCATAAACGCTTCCCGCACCGCTCGCGAGAGACCTTCATCCAGGGTGAACCGTTCGCGTTCCCAATCGCACGAGGCACCTAACCGGCGGTGCTGTTGGGTGATAATGCCGCCGTGTTCTTCTTTCCAAGCCCAGGTGCGATCCAAGAACCGGTCGCGGCCAATCTCTTGGCGGCTGGTGCCTTCAGCCCGCAAAGCCCGTTCCACCTGCAATTGGGTGGCGATACCGGCGTGGTCGGTGCCGGGAATCCATAGGGCCGCCTTACCCTTCATCCGATTGTAGCGAATCATCAAATCCTCAACCGAGGCCGTCATCGCATGACCAATGTGCAGCGCGCCGGTAACGTTGGGCGGCGGCATGGCGATTACAAATGGTTCGGCCGTGTCGCTGGCATGTTCCGGTTTGAAATAGCCCTGGCTCTCCCACCAGTCATACAGGGGTTCCTCAAATTGAACCGGATCGTAGGCTTTGGCCATGTTGTTGGGGTCGATGGGTAACTCTTTTGTCATCGTCGTAACTCCAAATTTTTTCGTATCGGCCGGTTGGCCCGGCAATAAAAAATCCCTTTCATCTCAAGGACGAAAGGGATGTTGCTTCGCGGTACCACCTTGATTATCACGCCAACCATGGGTAACCAGGGCTAACGTAATCACTCTTAAGCTATAACGGGCAAACCCGGAGCAGCTTACTCTGATGTTCAGCTACTCAACTCCCAGGCGACCTTCAGCAGCGATAATTGAGCAAGGCTTTCAGCCCCTGACCTTGCCTCTCTGGCAATCTCAAACTGCTTACTCCTCCTGATCGACGTCGTTGGGTGATCATAACCATAATTTATGGCATTTAGTATATCGAACAGGGTAACTGCTGTCAAGTTGCCAATTAGCGGTGATCACCCAGCTGGCTAGACTAACAGATCCATGACCCAGATTAACGATTGAGCACCGGCCCAGGCAAAGACGAGCGTTTTAATGGTCTTACCGGCCCAGCATGAAAACAAAAATTTGTGATAGCCGTATCTCGACGCCCCGGCCGCGATCCCGGCCAGATCGATCAGGGGGTTGGGTATGGCCGACAGCACAAAAATGGTGAGCATCCCGTGGCGGTCCATCCAACTTTTAATCCGCAAATAGAGGTCATTATTCTCGATCATTGGCGAACCGCCATAGCCGGCCAGATAACCGGTGGTTTCTCCTAGCGCTTCGCCAACCCCAGCAACCAACCCGACGATAACCCAGTTAAGCACGGCCCCCATCGTAAATGTTACAGCCAAACTGGGCACCGGCAAAGCGATGGTGGCGTTGCCGATCAAGCTGATCAAAAAAATACCTGGATAGCCATAATGGCTAAACCGTTTGATTTCTGGCGACAACCAAAGAATCAATAACGTGATGCCTACGGCCGGTACCAAAGCCAGCAAAAATCCCAAAATCTGCTTGGGAGTTAACCGCCGACCTGATCTGGCGGCTGGCGGCGGCACTTGAGGCGAACTTTCCGACTCAAACGGGCCAGACTGCGGCCAGGTAGGCGCGCTGCTTTCTTCATTGGGTTCTGTCGATTGAGGGCCAGTGAATGTGACTTGCTCGGTCAGCGTCAAGGTTCCTTTCAGATCCATTCAAAATAGAAGCCACGTTCAGAAAGTGTACCCGAATCGCTTACCAAGTCAATTGGTAAAGGCTTATTTTTTCTTGACGACAATGGCCCAATTGACGGCTTCGGTGTTGATCGGACCGCGCCAGGGGTTAAATACCGACGGACGAGCGGGTTGGGGGACCGTGATAGCTTGGGGATTGCTCGACCAGGACTGGACAAAATCAGAGAGGGGGACTTTTTCCATGCCTAAGGTCGAACCGGCAAATTTAACGGTATTCGTACGGGTGTTAATCTGTTCGACAATCAAAAAATGACCGATTGAATTGTACTGATCGCTGGTTACGTGAAATTCGCCGTTTTCCTTTTTGACCCGAATCAGGACAATGGGGATGCCGCCTTTGCGAATAAGTTGAGCCAGCGTTTGAATGTTGTAGTTATTGCCGTGCTCGATCACATACGGGCTGCCCATCTCTTGATTGAGGGTCGCCAGCGTGCCAATCATGCCGGACTTAGTAATACCATAATGGGTGAACCCGTAACCGACCGCCACATCACGAAGATGGGTGTAATCGACATTGGCCCCCAAACCGAGCAGCGTCGCATACAAAGCCACCGGACCACAGGCATTATTAGAGCCGGGCGGAAAGAATGGTTCCGGGTAGTAAATCTGGTTTATTTCCGGCACGTCCACTTTGCCGGCATGCACCGGGAAAATATAGGGCAAGGTGATGAATACCTTTTCTCGCGTTGGCCGGGGCGTAGGGGTAAAGCCATGCGGAAAGCCGCTGGCCATCAAAACTTCGGTTGACTCAGGCGTGGGCGGCAGCGTGGCTGTGGGGGTGGCGCTGGGACCGGGGCCCGGCCAGGGGGTGACGGTGGCTGTGGCCGTGGGGGTCGGCGCTTCCAGCGTTTGGCGCAGTTCGGCGGCGGCGGCTCGCTCGGCGGTTGAGACCTGGAAGGCATATAGCAAAACCAACCCGACCGCCACCAGGTCGAGCAAAATAAAGCCCAGGAAAAAATATTTCCATTTTTTGAAGGCAAGATACAGTGGTTTCATAACGGCCAACCTTACATAACGTCAACATTACCATAAGATCAAATTAGAGTCAACGCCAAATGGCCTAATTCAACAATTCTCAGGATAGCGACAAGGTGAGGGTCACTTGGTCAAAACACCTATCTGGTCGATGACATCGACAGCTTTAGCCCGGCAAAAGTGACTATCACCGTAAATATTGATCGCGCTGTTACCCAAAACTTAAATAGACGGGTAAACTAGAAGATAGAAAATACTTTGATCGCCTTCAGCCCAAATAGGGCGTTCGATGCACGGCCTAACAAGGGGATAATCAATGTCTCAAGAAACCATTTTAGTCGTTGATGACAACTATAACTTTGCCCAATCACTGATCAAATATATGCTGCTGCCCCTTGGCTACAAAGTGGCCCATGCTAAAAATGGCCAAATTGGCTTGGATATGGCCGTCAAACACCAGCCGGATTTGATTCTGCTTGATATGAATATGCCCCGAATGACTGGTTTGGGCATGTTGGCCGCCCTACGCCAAACCGACTGCGAGGCCCCGGTGATTTTTATGACGGCTGAAGGATCCGAAAATGTGGCGGTTGAGGCGTTTCGCCTGGGGGTTAGGGATTACTTAGCCAAGCCTTTTTCGCCGACTGAACTGCAACAAGCCGTTGACTCGGCGCTCCAAGAATCCCGATTGACACGGGAGAAAGAAAAGCTTGAACGTGATCTGGTCATTTCTGAAACGGTTCGCCAGACGGTGGTGACACTGTCTCATTATCTCAATAACTACTTGGTTGTACTCAATGGGAATATCTTTTTAGCTCAAGAAGGCTTACCGGACCAACTGCCTAATCGGGCCGAATTAATCGAAACGCTGGCGGAATGTGAAATCAGCGTCGCCAAAATAGACGCGGTCATTAAGGTTCTACAGAAGATTACTAATGTCAAATTAACCAATTATCACGGCCGGGTCAAAATGCTCGATATTGAAAGCGCTCTAAAAAAAGAGATGGCGAAAATCGAGCTGCGCTCAAAGTCTCGTCATGCCGACGACAGCAATTGAGCCAGCAGCGCCGGATCAACATTGCCGCCGGAAATAATAACACCAACCGTAGAACCGGGGGGCGCCATACGGTTAAAAATCGCCGCCGGAGCCACCGCCCCGGTCGGCTCCACAACTATCTTCAGCCGGGTTAACAAAAATCTCATTGTTTCAATCACCTGCGCGTCGCTTACCAGCCAAATGGCTTCAACGTGTTCTCGGATTACCGGAAAGGTCAACTCACCCGGCTGCTGAGTACGCATGCCATCGGCAATGGTATCAGGCGGCGAAATTTTGACGCGCCGGCCCGTTTGAAACGATTGCCACCAATCGTTTGATTTTTCGGTCTCCACCCCAAACACGCGAACATCGGGCTTGAGCGCTTTAGCCACGGTTGCGCAGCCGCTTAACAACCCACCACCGCCAACCGGAGCCACCAGCACATCCAGATCAGGCACCTCTTCAAACAATTCTAAAGCAACGGTACCTTGCCCGGCCATGACATGTGGCTGATCATAGGGGTGGATCATCACCAACCCACGCTGGTTTACCAACTGCCCCGCTAACTCAGCGCGATCCTGAGTCTGGCGATCGTACAACACAATCTCGGCCCCGTATCCTTTGGTCGCAGCCAATTTGCTACCCGGCGTGTCGGAGGGCATGACAATAGTGGCCGCAATGCCCAGCAGCCGGGCGGCCAACGCCACGCCCTGGGCGTGATTGCCCGATGAGTGGGTAACGACCCCGCGCGCCCGCTCCGATTCGCTTAATCGGGCCAGGGCGTTGTAGGCCCCCCGAAATTTAAAGGCGCCAACCCGCTGAAAATTTTCGCACTTAAAATAAACCTGACAGCCGGTTATCTGATTGAACGTACGCGAGGTCATCACCGGCGTACGATTGGCCACGCCTTGGATCGTTTGCGCGGCGGCTTTTACATCATCAAAGCTGATCGGTAAGCTCAATAGCTGTGTCTCCCGGTACCATTGGTATGGTAATGATGGGCCGGCGTGTAAGGATGCCCTTGGGGTAACCGGGCATCAGCCACGTTGGCCGCAATTGGAATTTTGTAAAACAACATCAAACGCCCGTAGGCTTCAAATTCGTGCGCCACGTGCAGATCGTGGAGTTGGCTGATCATCCAGCGCATCGGCCGGTTGCCCTTTTCAACCATAAAGTTGGCCGAGATCAAGCCGATCGACTCGGCCCAACCAAACATATGACGCACGATTTCGGGGGCAATTCCATGCCGCACATATTCGCGGGTGACGCCCAAAAAAATCACGTCGCCTTCTCGCTCCGGGCTGTGCGTTTGATCGGCATAGCTCCAACCTTTGACCACATCATTCAAAATTGTTGGGTTTTTTAGGACCGCCATCGACACAGGTCCGGCTACGCGCCATAGGTGCTTACGCTTGAATTCGGCGAAGAATTTGGCGCTTGAGACAGCCATCGCTGTTTGAGCCACCAGCCGGCCGTTATCAAACGCCCCTATGCCTTCGCCCCATTCAGAGCAGCACACCGCCCGGTATAATTCAGCCAAAAAAGGGCGTCCCAGACGGGTCAAAACCGTGCCGGGCTGCCCTTCAATATGGATATCAGCCGCCTGCTCAGCATCTTCCGGCTGTAAATATCGATACTCTATCATTCCATACCTATCCTCACTAAAACGTACCTTATTTTATTGTCTCGGGCCTGTTTGTCAATAGAATTACCGTGTTTAACTCAAGTTGCCAACTTTACCGCGAACAAGACCTGACAGGTTTTCAAATGAGCCTTAATCTGGTTAAATTGCCCAGGTGGCCTTGATTTTTCTCGGAAAAACCTCCCTAAAACCTGACAGGTCTGATGGGTAGTCACTACGGTCCCAAATGGACAACACTGACATTATCAATAACCGTTTTACCTCCTTGATCGGCGTTGGGGTGAAACCCTCGAATGAAGATGGTCATGCGCTCGCCGGTGGCGGTCACGGTTTCCTCGGTGGCGGTCCAGGCATCTTCGATCCCTTCATCCCATGGATACCACTCCACCGTTTCGGCATCCCAGGCCGCGCCGCCGCCATAATCGACGCCCAGAAACATCTCGACCGGCGCCGCACTGCGATCGTGCTTGGCGTAGGCCACAATGGTATAGCGATGGCCGGGCGTTGTCGAAATTGTCCTGTAAACGCCGGAATTGGCGGCGATAAAATCAAAGGTGATTTCTTGCGAGGCGGCCCCGGAATAGACGTTGGGCTGGTAAAGATTTTCGTTTAAGCACGAGGAGCCGAACGGACCATTTTCGACAAACGCGTTCCAACCGCCCGCGACCCTGGCCCCAGGGCAAGGTTCGCCGTGGGGATTAGGCCAGGGCACATACGCCCCCTCAAAATCCCAGTCGCCGCCTTCCAGAGGCGGATCGAGCGGCTGGGGCGGCTGAGCGGGGTCGGGCGCTTCGGCCACATCGACTGCTTTTGGTTCGGTGGTTAGCTCCGGCTCCACGGTGGATTCCGGCTCGGAGGTTAGTTCAACGCCCACGGCCGCCAGTGTCTCGGTATCGGTAGTGGGGGTGGGGGGTAAGGTGGGAGTGTGAGTAGGGAGACGAAGGGGGGTGGGCGAGGCGTTGGGATCGGGTGTGTGAGTCGGCGCGCTGCCCAGCGGCGTAATTTCCACCGGTACGGCCTCCGCCGCCGCTTGACTGCCGCTATTTTGATGATGAGATGGTGTGGGCGAAGCCTCTTGCACGTCAAAGCTGGCCGGCCGTCCCGGCGGCAGAGCCGTGGCCGCGCCGCCTAAACCACAAGCCAGCGACAATAACACCAGTCCGCCGGTGCAAATTCCCCACAGCGTGGTCATGCTGCCCCTGGCCCCGTTCATCCTTCATCGCTCCCACTGTCCGGGCCGCCCGGACCTAAATCGGTAATCGTAATATTGTCGATCCGCAAAGCCCCCCCGCCTTCCGGGCGTGGATGAAAGCCTTTAATGTAAATGGTCAGGCTCTCGCCCGTGGCGGTGATGATCTCTTCGGTTCTGGACCAGGCATCTTCGGTATCATCATCCCAGGGAAACCACTGCACCGATTCGGCCAGATAATCGCCGCCGCCGGTCGGGTCCAACCCGAGTGACACTTCAACTTTTTCCGGGCTAAATTCACGTCGAATAAAAACTTCAATCTTATATTGATGGCCGGGCACAGTGGCGATCGATTTAAATATGCCGGCTTCATTGCCGATGAAAGCAAAGGTGATTTCTTGGGAATTTTGTCCGGAGTAGACATTATCCTTCCAGGTATTTTGATTCATACAAGAAGAGCCAAACTGGTCGCGGGTAGTGAAGGCGTTCCAACCGATGGCTAACTTGGCGCCGTCACAGCGATCGGCATGGGGGTTGGCCCATTCGGTAAAGCCGGCCTCAAAATCCCATTCGCCGCCAAATATCGGCGGAGCCAGTGGCACGGTCGCGGTCGGTTCCGGTGGTTGGGTCGGGATCACCTCTTGAACGGGTTCGGATGCAGGCGGCGGTGCGGCCTCTTCCTCCTCAATGGTTTCGGTGGGGGTAACGGTGACGGTGGCGGTTAAAACCAGAGTGGGAGTCAGGGTGGGGGTACTGGTGGCAGTGGCATTGGGATCAAGGGTTGGCGTTGGGGCGTCGAATAAGATACTTACGGTGGGGGTGGCCGTTTGAATATCAAAGGCCAACTGTTGTAAAGTGGGCCGGGGTTCGGGCGTTGCCCGGGCGGTGGTACAGGCTAAAATGGGCACAAATAGAACTAAACTTGCCCAGCGGAGCAAATTGATTTTAGACATTAGGCATCTCCTTCCAAATATCAGACGGAATTATACCACCCTGTTGATAATTTGGCAGAGAACGGCTGAAACTTTCCTAAAGATAGCGTAAATTTATCGGAATAAGGATTATGCCTTATTGACGCCCCCTTATTTTCATGCTAGATTTGACTTGTAGTCATTTCTACTTAATCACCTAACAGAAAAGGAAAAATCGAATGAGCAGTAACTTATGGCGCGAACTAGAGCCAGGTCCCAATCCCCCTGATGTGGTCTACACCATTGTTGAGATTCCCAAAGGTTCCCGAAATAAATACGAATATGGAAAAGAGCTCGGTGTGCTTAAGCTCGACCGGGTGTTATTTTCATCGCTGTATTACCCCGGTGATTACGGCCTGATTCCCCGGACACACTATGACGATGGCGACCCGCTGGACATCATCATCATGATCAATGAACCCACCTTTCCCGGCTGTGTCATCGAGGCGCGGCCTATCGGGCTGTTCAAAATGCTCGACCAGGGCGTAGCCGATGACAAAGTGCTGGCTGTGCCGGCCAGTGACCCCCTCTTTGACGACTATCAGGACATCAAAGATATCCCCAGACATTTTTTAAAGGAAGTTGCCCACTTTTTTGAGGTTTATAAAGATTTGGAAGGGAAGCGGACTAAACCGATTGGTTGGGAAGGGGCAGAGGTAGCCAAAGAGGCGATCGAGCGGGCTATCGAGTTATATCGGAAGAAGTATAGTCGAGGCTTGCGCCTGTAACGTTGATTCTACCTTGTGGTCATGATAGCGATGGGGCTATCGACCCCACTTTTTCCCCGTCTTATTTTCCCCAACCACTAATCGCCCGTTGGATTAGCATACATATAGTATTCAAGCAAAATCAAAATAGGTACAACATCGAGGGGCGCTTGATGGCTAACCTGCACGTTTAGCAGGTGGAACGTGATCACATTATCCCCTTGCGTATTGGTGAAATACCTCAACCCGTAGATACTGTCAGAAGGTTTCCAGTAAAACGTGCGCCTATCTTGAAATGTTACGGTCGTTTCGTTGACGGTGGCGACCTGGATCGTATCGGAAACCGGAGCAGCCGGTTGCTCCGGCAGCAAATCAGGCTGGTAAATGATATAGCCTTCCTGGCCGACTTGGGCCACAATGCCGCCGCTCGAGTCGTGGACCTCGAGGACGGCCAACGTGGGTCCGCCGTCAGCCGGTTTCAAATCGGCCCGGCTGCAGCCATCCATACTTTGATATTGCACCCGCCACTCCAAGGCTTGACCCAGGTAATCAGCCGGTGAGGCCAGGCTCAGCGACGAGCGCGCCTGAGGACGCAGCGCAATAGCAATATCGATGGTTGATCCGACTCCAGGGTAGTTACCCAACGTATCAAATTCGAAATTTGGCAATACCAGCCTGCTATCGGAAGCTGCCCGCCACTCGCCTTGGGTTTCTAGGGCCTTTTCCTTTTGCATCCAGGCTCGAATCTCCGGATCGGCCAGCGTCTCTTGGCCAGCTCGACTCGTCTGCCGAATAAAATACATAGCCAACCAAACAGCCATAACCACTACGAGAGCCCCACCTAGATATTCAACCAGCACCATAACCAGTGTTATGCCTCCTTCATGCCATCCACAGGCAGACGAACAATGAACCGCGTTTCCCCCGGCTTTGACCAGAATTCGATATTACCTTTATGTTCTTTGACAATACGATAGGTAATATCCAACCCCAAACCTGTCCCTGAGCCCACATCTTTGGTGGTAAAAAATGGTTCAAAGATATGGGGTTGTACCTCCGGTGGAATACCGGGACCATCATCCGTTATTTCAACCATCACAAAATTATGTTCACAACGGGTAATCAGTTTTAACTGCCCCCGCCCCCCCATCGCATCGATGGCGTTATCGATGAGGT
>JAGRCC010000228.1 GCA_020433785.1 Anaerolineae bacterium | reverse complement strand
CGTCGTTGGAGAGGTTGGCGATGCACGACAGCACATCGGGGTTGCGCCCGCGCAGGGTAAATTGTGCCTGTTCGTTCATAAGTAGTTTCCTTTGAACCGCGAATTGAACCGCGAATGGACGCGAATGGACGCGAATAAAAAATTATGATTAGCGTTCATTCGCGTTCATTCGTGGTTTTTAGGGCTGGGTTAAGACCATGCGTTTCCATTCCAGTTTGGGTGCGCCAAAATTGAGCAGAAGCCCAACATGGTTCCCCGTCGCCTTCAGGTAGTTGAGCAACTGCGCCTGTTCGATATTCGTCAATGCCTTGATCGCCTTGATTTCAACAATGACCTGATCGTAACAAACAAAATCAGGGATATATTCTTTGGTAAGCATACGTCCTTTGTAAGCAATCTTAATTGTTGGCTGGGCGACAAAGGGAACTGCGCGGCTTTTCAACTCGATCCCAAGCGCTTCCTGATAAACCGCTTCTAGAAAACCGGCCCCCAATACATTCGACACCTCCATCGCCGCCCCAACAATCTTATAAACCTCTTCTTTCGAAATCAATTCGTGTGTATTCGTGTTCATTCGCGGTTGGCTCCTTTCCGCGCGGCCAAGTCGGCCACGGTCAGCGGCGGGTAGGTGGCGGCCGGTTTGAAAATCTCGTGCATGCTGAGGTGGGCAAAGAGCGACCCTTCCTGGCTTAAGGTTGAGGAGAGGGCGAGGGTATCAAAGCGGAAGTCGCGGCGCTGGAATTTGCCCTTACCCAGATAGCCCCATTCCGCGAAGGTGATCGCCTCGTCAGCGTGGGTGCGCATCGTCAGCGCGTCGCCGTGGACAAGGTTCTGCCCCAGCACGTAGGACGCGGCAGAGTAGAGTTCGTCCGTCTCGTCCAGATTGAGGTAGTCGGCAAAGATTTCCAGCATGTTAGCGCGGCACTCGGCGATGTTGTCCGCCAGCAGCTCGATGCCGTAGATGCACATCAGCCCCAGAAGGGCATAGTACCGCCGCTCGAAATCTGACTTGCCGTACTTAAGTTCCACAGCGGCGAGCTTGCGCCGCAGGACCTGCACCAGGAAGTTGCCGCTGCCGCAGGCCGGCTCCAGGAAGCGGGAGTCAATGCGCTCTGTCTCGTCCTTTACCAGGTCGAGCATGGCCTCGACCAGCCAGGACGGGGTAAAGACTTCGCCGTGGTCGGCAACGCGTTGTTTGGATTTAATGTGGTCTTGAGGTCGATTCATTGTAGGCGATTGTTCCTTGTGATGGGAATATCAAGCTGTATACCTATGATTAGCGGCCATTTTACCATTAGATAGCCAGATAACGTCCTACATCAATTGAATTACACATCAAATCTAAAGTTCCAACAGTTCTATAAGCCTATTATGACATAAACTACAGCCATAATCAATAGTGCGACAAAACACGGGTGCCTTTCAGTTATGGGGCGAAATAGAAACACTGAATTAATGAGGGAAATGAGACCACTGATCCACTTCAGGTGGTGTTCTCATCAATCCCATGTCAAGAAAGCCCTATATATCGAAAGGCTAAATTCAGTGCAATCATCATTTTCAGTGTTTCAGTGTTTCAAAGTAGGGGTTTCTCCGCCTGCGGCATCGAAATAACAAACAGGCCTGAGCCGTTATGCTCCGGTGTTTATCATTATAGGCAGGTAGATGTAATTCTCCAGGGTGGGGGTGGTGATCTCGGTATCGCGTACCGGGCGAACGTAGTTGTAAATGCGGATGACATCGCCTTGGGGGCCGTGGCCGGTGGGGTAATCGGCGGGATTGCCGGCTTTGGGGTCGCTGCGTTGAGCGCCCGCGCCGTGAACGTCTTGCCAGATGTTGTCCAGATAGCCCATCGCCCGGCCAAAGGCGACGTACACCGCCTGGTCGTTGACATCGGTCCATTTGCGGTGGGTGGTGCTGGTCCAATAGAAGGGGTAGTCGGTCTGGCCGGCGTTGTTGGTGATGCCGGTGGCCGTGAATAGGGGGTCGATGGCGGCCGAACTGGTGGTATCGGGGGATCGGCTGTAATCGACCAGGCTCTGGAGTTCTTTGGCGTTGGGCAAGCGCCAGTCAT
>JAGRCC010000227.1 GCA_020433785.1 Anaerolineae bacterium | reverse complement strand
GCGACATAGGTCAACATCAACGATGAGATGATCTCGTTGACCCCCAGCTTGGCCTTGAGCACACCGGGGATAGCGCCCCATAACGCCCCAGCGGCAAAGCCGGCTAACGTCATAGCGGCCAGCATAATCACTTTCGGTGTGGTCGGCGGCAGCCAGAAGAGCGCCACGCCCGTAGCCGCCCACGCGCCTAGGAAAAGCTGCCCTTCCGCCCCAATGTTCCACAACCGCATCCGGAAAGCGATGGTCACCCCCAACCCGGCCAAAATAAGCGGCGTGGCTTTAACGATGGTGTCGGAAAAGGAGTAAGATTCAAAGAATCCGGTTCGAAACATTTGGGTATAGGCCACAAATGGATCGAGGCCGCCATAAGCCAGCGGAATCGCGCCGATAAGTAAGGCCAGGATCAAGGCCAGAATAATGCTGACGAAGGGTAGCCAGCGCGGGGTTTCCAATCTCGGTTCTATTTTAAGTCGCATGGCTCTGCTCCACTTTCGTGCCGGCCATCATCAACCCAATCTCGTTGATTAGCTCATCCTTTGGCGGCACTTCACCCACAATTTGCCCTTCAAACAGCACCACAATCCGATCCGACAACGACAGCAGTTCGTCCAAATCTTCGGAGATGAGCAAGATGCCCGCGCCCCGATCCCGTTCATCGATCAACATCTGGTGAATCGATTCGATGGCGCCCACATCCAGCCCGCGCACCGGATAAACGGCGATCACAACTTTGGGCTGGCGCGAAATTTCACGGGCCAAAATCAACTTTTGCAAATTCCCACCCGACAGCAGCCGGGCCGGGAGATCGACGCTGGGGGTTTTGACATCGAACTGCTCGATCAATTCCTGGGCCTGAGCCCGCACCAACCGCAGATCGATGCGCCAGCCTTGCCCTATCGGCGGTTGGCGGTACGATTTGAGGATGAGATTGTCGGCCAGATTCAAATTGGGCGAAGAGCCAACGCCGTTGCGGTCGGCCGGTATATAGGCCAGCCCTTGGTCGATGGTCGCCGTGGCGGGTCGGTTGGTGACATTCTGCCCTTGCACGGTAACGGTGCCGGTCGTCGCCTGGCGTAGGCCGGTGATGACTTGGGCCAGTTCGGTTTGACCGTTGCCGGCCACCCCGGCAATACCGACCACTTCGCCGGACCGCACCGTGAGCGATAAATTGCGCAGCGACGGTAGCCCCCGATCATTTTCGCACGACACGTTGTCGATAATTAGAGACTCGGTGGTAGGTTCGGCCGGTTTCTTCTGAATCCTAAACAGCACCTCCCGGCCTACCATCAGTCGAGCCAGTTCCGCTTTGCTGGTCGAATTACCATCGACCGTTGATTCAACGCGGCCACGACGCAGCACCGTCACCCGGTCGGCGATATCGACGACTTCATCCAGCTTGTGACTGATAAAAATGATGGTGTGACCGGTAGCGGTCATCTCCCGCAGGGTTTTGAACAACTCGGTCACTTCCTGCGGGGTGAGTACGGCCGTCGGCTCATCCATAATCAGGAGCTTGGCCCCCTGGTAAAGCATCTTGAGAATCTCGACGCGCTGCTGCTCGCCCACCGACAGCTGCCAAATCTTGGCGTGGGGGTCTACCGACATGCCGAATTTGCGTGACAAATCGGCGATGTCCTGCTCTAGTTTTTTGTAGTTGATGTAGAAGCGGGGCATCTTTTGGCCCAAAATGAGATTTTCGGCGACAGTTTGGGTAGGAACCAGCATAAAGTGCTGGTGGACCATCCCGACGCCGTTATCGATGGCGTCACGCGGTGAACTGAACTTAACCGGCTTGCCGTAGAGCAAAATTTGGCCTTCATCGGCCCGGTAGAGGCCGTTGACCATATTCATCAGAGTACTTTTCCCCGCGCCATTTTCACCTAACAAGGCGTGAATTTCGCCCTGTTTAACGGCAAAATTCACGTTGTCGTTGGCCAAAACGCCGGGAAAGCGTTTGGTAATCCCTCGCATTTCCAGGGCATAAGAGTTGTTCGTCACGAGGATGTCCTCCTCAAAAACGCAATAAAATCGATGTCGCCGGGCGATTGTCTATAGCTGGTTAGCATGGCCGCCATCTCGCTACGATGCTGCATGCCGTGTAATACCAGGTGAAGCAAGATGTCATTTAATTGGGTCTCAAAGGATTTTGTGCCGGAGGTATTGGTATAGGCAATCGTTTGGTTAAGGTCGTTATCAGTCAACGACTCAATATAGGCCAGCATCGCGTTTTCTTCTTCTTGCCAGCGGGCGGTAATCAAAGCCAGGGTGGGAAAATTGGCCTCTTGGAGCATGGCTGAAGGCGAGAAACCTAACTGGCAGCGGGAGCGCCAGACCCATTCGGCGCTTAACGTATGGACCAGGACGCTGCGCAAACTGCCGGCGCTGCTGAAATTACCAGGCGCGGCTAATTGGGCGGCGGTCACCTGGGCCGTTTTTTCCAGAATAAGATGATTGGCCCAATAATTGTATTGGTAGAGTTTGGTTATCGTTTGTTTCATAAGAGTCGTGGGAAGTGTTGAAAAAAAGGGCGCGGAATGAAAAG
This sequence comes from Anaerolineae bacterium, assembly GCA_020433785.1. The sequence continues at coordinate 5,743 of JAGRCC010000227.1, read as the reverse complement.
TTCCGCGCCCCAGTATACTAGAAAATCACGTTGCCGCCAACCTTAATTAGTTCAGCGGGGGAATTTCGGCGGTCGGGTCGAACCCTTCCACTAGAAAGTCCATACAGATGGTACACGGTTCGCGTCCGGTAATGTCAAACGCGGCCATGTAGCCTTCGGCCAGCCCTTCCAGATCCGATTGGGTCAGGGTTACGCCGGCCGGAATCGCTTCGTTACCCTGGTTGTCATTGATAGGGCCGGTGAAGATATCGAAGCGGGTGAACTCGTCGGCTTGCATCTGGCCCAGCAGTTCTTGAACTTGAGGAATAACCGATTCAGGGACGCTGGGGTATGGCTCCTGACCTTCCATAAAGCCATAGAGGCCCAGCATACCATCGGCGGCCGAGCCGTAGTAATCTTCGGGAACCCAGGTGCCATCTTGCACACCTTTAACGATATCGGTGTAGATCGGCCCCCAGTTCCAGTAGGGCACGGTTAAACAGTGGGCTTCCAGGCCGAAGCAGGCGTTTTCGCTGTCATAAGCAATACCGGTTAGATCACGTTCACCGGCGGCTTGGACCGGACCGGGGGTATCAGACCCGGTAATAATCACCGTTGCGCCCGCGTCCAGCATCGACTCAGCCGCTTCGCGCTCTAGGACCGGATCGAACCAGGTAAAGATCCAGCGGATGTCCATCACGCAGTCGGGGCAGGTTTGTCTCATGCCCAGGGCGGCGGCGTTCGACAGCCGGACAACTTCGGCAATGGGGAATGGCGCAATAATACCAACGCGGTTGGAGCCGTCTTCGGCGGCTTTCGCGCCGGCAACCATCCCGGCCAGATATTTCATTTGTTCCATGGAGCCCATAACGTTGCCAAAATTGGTGTCATTTTTCTTTTGGCCTGTTACATGGATAAAGGCGGTATCAGGAAACTCTTCAGCCACCACGGCAGTGGGGTCCATATAACCGAAGGAGGTGGTAAAAATGACATCGAAACCCTGGCGAGCCAGGTTGCGAATAACGCGTTCGGCGTCGGCGCCTTCAGGGACGCTTTCCAGGTAGGCGGTGTTCACGCTATCACCCAGAGCATCCTCCAGGTAGAGGCGGCCTTGGTTGTGGGCATAGGTCCACCCGCCATCACCGATGGGGCCCACGTACACAAAGGCCACATTGGTTTTGCCTTCTTCAATGGTAGGGATTTGAATCGAGTCGGCGCTGGCGGCTTCGGCGGTTTCCGGGGCCAAACCTAACACACTCTCGGCATAGGTGGCGCTGGGGATGCACAGCTTCCAGCCCGGCTCGATGACATTGACATCCTCGATGGCCGCGTAGCTGCTGTCAACCGCTGCTTTCGCGGTGGAGGCTTCAGCAATGGCCGGATAGGTTAATACGTCGCCAAAGGCTTTTTCGGCAATTTTCGACAGCCAGTCATCGGCTTGAACAATGACGTCGGACTCACAAACTACGCCACCGTCATCATCAGCCATCGATTCTTCCATGGCCTCGGCGGTGGCTTCCATCATGACTTCTTCGGTCGGTTCGGCGGTGGCTTCCATCATCATTTCTTCAGTGGGTTCCGCCGTCGCTTCCATCATAGCTTCTTCGGTTGGTTCGGCGGTCGCTTCCATCGTGCCTTCCATGGTCGGTTCGGCGGTGGGATCTTGGGCCAGAGCCATTGACGGCATTAGGAGTAAAAAGACAAATAATAAGGAAATCGTTATGACTTTGTGCAAAAGGTTCATATAGGCTTTCTCCTTCGAAAAATGGTTGGGTTGGATAGTTAAATGATTGGTTAGTTGGTTGGTTGGGGGTAGATGGTTGGTTAGGTGATTGCCAGGTAGCAGGTTGTTTTTAGCTACTTATTCAACCAATAAACCAATACCAAAATACACACTCAGGAGTCAAAAAGCGAATTTTTGACTCCTGAGATTTTTAACACTGTGATCGTCGATCTATGGTTCAGCAGTGGGTTCGACGGTCGGTTCGACAGTGGCTTCCATCGTACCTTCGACGGTCGGTTCGACAGTGGCTTCTACGGTACCTTCAACAGTGGCTTCCACCGTGGCTTCCATCGTAGCTTCCATGGTCGCTTCCATCGTGGCTTCAACCGTCGGCTCCATCGTGCCTTCCATCATCATTTCTTCGGTCGGTTCGGCGGTGGCTTCCATGGCAGGTTCGGCGGCTGTAGCCGGGATACACAGCTTCCAACCGATTTCGATGATGTCAACGTTATCAACGGTGGCGTAGCTGCTGTCGACGGCGGCTTTGGCGTTGGTGGCATCAGCAATTGTCTGATAGGCCAGGACATCGCCCAAGAATTTCTCGGCCAGTTTTGACAGCCAATCATCAGCCTGAACGATAACATCGGTATCGCAAACCACGCCACCGGCGTCGGCCGGCATGGCTTCCACAGTACCTTCAACGGTCGGTTCAACGGTGGCTTCCATCGTGGCTTCCATGGTCGCTTCCATCGTCGCTTCAACGGTCGGTTCCATGGTGGCTTCCATCATCATTTCCTCAGTTGGTTCGGCCGTGGCTTCCACGGTACCTTCGACGGTCGGTTCGGCCGTGGCTTCCATCGTGCCTTCCATGGTTGGTTCAGCGGTCGGATCTTGGGCCAGGGCAAAGGTCGGTACTAAAACTGCAATTAACCCCAGCAAAGTTACCAAACTGATGGTCTTAAAAACCTTCTTCATTACTATAGCTCCTCCAAATTTTTTATAGTTACAATTGAGTTGTTGGCTTGATCATAAAGTAGTGGGGGGATTTAATAATAGGCCGAAAATGGTCTCAATACTCTATAACCTCCTCTTCTCCTAGTGGTCGAAAAATAAAAAATATAAAGCCCTCGGACACATTAATAGACATTCATTGTCGAGGGCTTCGCGGCCAAGCTTATTAAAGTAGCGGCCCCAAGCGTATCATAGTTTGGTAAAGTTGTCAATTAGTAGAGTAAAACTCACACTAATTTAAGGTCGCTGTGAAACAACCTGCTTTTCGCCGGCCATCATCAACCCCAACTCTTCAACGGTGGTGGTGCTGTTGTCGACAATGCCCATAACCTCGCCGCCGTACATCACAATGATGCGATCAGACAGCGCGCGTACTTCATCCAAATCTTCTGAAATCAGCAGAGTAGCTAAACCGTCGGCTCGCTCTTTGAGCAGTTGGTTGTGGATGTACTCGGTGGCCCCTATATCCACGCCGCGCGTGGGTTGGGCCGCAATCAAAACCCGAGGCCGACGGGCCAGCTCACGGGCCAGAATCAATTTTTGGATGTTGCCGCCGGATAAATTTTTGAGCGGGGTGTCCTTACTAGGGGTTTTGACATTAAAACTGCTGATCATCTCTTTGGCGTGCTGGGCGATATGGTTGAAGTCGAGAAAAATACCTCTGGTGTAAGGCGGGCGGATATGATCCTGAAGAATCAGGTTTTCCTCAACAGTAAAATCCTTAATAGCGCCATCGTGCATTCGCTCTTCCGGAATGTAAGACAATCCGGCGTCGATCATTTCGGCCGGGCTTAGATGAGTCACCGTTTTGCCTTCTAATATGACCTGACCGCCAGTTACCGGATGGAGGCCGGCAATGGCATCGGCCAACTGTTTCTGCCCATTACCCGACACGCCGGCCACGCCCACAATCTCACCGCTGCGAATCTCGAAGCTGACATTACGCAGAACCGGGGTGTTGCGGTCGTTTACGGCGTTCACGTCGGTCAACTTCATTCGCACTTCGCCCAGCGTGGCCGGCGGGCGAACGCGCTCAAGCAGCACCTCGCGGCCCACCATCATGCCGGCCAAATCCTCTTTGCTTACCTCGGACGTGGGCCGGGTGCCGACCATCTGGCCATCGCGCAGCACGGTGACGCGATCGGTCAAGGCAAAGATTTCGTGAAGTTTGTGCGAGATAAAGATGAGGGCGTGACCATCTTGGGCCATCTGTTTAAAGATAACAAACAGATCATCAACCTCTTGCGGCGTTAAAACCGCCGTCGGCTCATCGAGCACCAACAGCGCCGCGCCCCGATAAAGCGCTTTGATAATTTCTACCCGCTGCTGCTGCCCCACCGCCAGGCGCGATACGATCGCATCAGGGTCAACTTGCAACCCGTAACTATCGGCCAATTCGCGAATTCGGGCGCGGACTTCGCGCAAATCCAGCCGGGGTTCGCGCTTTGACTTCAACCCCAAAGCCACGTTTTCGGCCACGGTCAACGAATCAACCAGCATAAAGTGCTGATGAATCATGCCGATGCCGTGCCGGATGGAGTCGGACGGCGAGTTGATTTGAATGGGCTGGCCGTTGAGCAAAATTTCGCCTTCGTCTGGCTGATATAAGCCGTACAAAATTTTCATCAACGTGCTTTTACCGGCGCCGTTTTCGCCCAGCAAGGCATGGATTTCACCGGCTTTGACATCGAAGTTGACGTGGTCGTTGGCTAAAACGCCGGGAAATCGTTTGACGATACCGCGCATCTCCATCGAGTCGATCCGCGGCAAGCCGGAGGGTAGGAGATTGGTTTGTGTCATCGGTCACCTATAATTTGATTGGTAGCTCATGATTGGCCCTTAGCGGTTTAGCCGTAATGACCAATAACCAATTACCAATGTTATAACTCAGGTGAAATGAAAATTTATTGGAGCGACAAAGCTTGCTTTATCATTCGTGTTGAGGTCAAAGTAAACTTTGACGCTCCAGGTTTTTATTTTCAGAGGAGATTGGAGGGGAAAAAGAGCAGTGGCCTCCAATCTCCTTCAAACTTATCTACTCAACGGTTACGGTGATCTCACCGGCCGTGATGGCAGCGTCAGCATCCATCGCGGCCTGGATAGCGTCGGCGCCGGCAATGTCTTCATTATAGACCATTTTTAGGCCGCCGTTTTCCAGGGTTAGGGCGTAAGCCGTCCCGCCCAGTTCACCGGCTTGGTGCTTCTCGATGATGTCAACCAGCACATCGGTCCAATCGTAGAGCTGAGTGGCGACCACGATATCGGGCGCCAGCGGGCTTTGGTCGGATTGCGTACCCATCCACGGCACGTTTTCCTCTTCAGCCACGCCGATGGCACCGACAACCTGCTGGGCCGAACCGGTCAAGATGTCGGCCCCGGCGTTGATGTGCGTCCGGGCAGCTTCGGCGGCCAGCGCGGTGTCGCCAAAGGAGCCGGTGTAGGAGATGTTGACGGTAACATCCGGGTTGGTCGCTTCGGCGCCGGCTTTGAAGCCGTCGATGTAAAGTTTGGCGTCGCCGGCTTCAACCGGACCCACCACCCCGATGACTCCGGATTGGGACATCGTGGCGGCTAGCACACCGTTTACGTACCCACCTTCCTCAGCGCGGGCTTCGTAGGCGAAAACGTTGGTCAGGCCTTCACTTTCACCGGTGTCGGTCGCCGTGCCCCAGGCAAAGGTCGTATCGGGGAAGTCGGGAGCAATTTCAAACATCGAACTGCCGTATTGGGTGCCGTGGGCAATGACGATGTCGTAGCCATCAGCCGCGTAGTCGCGCAAGGCCGCAGCGGCGTCGGTGACGTTGAACATATTCTCCGTAACGGCAATCTCGACCACATCCTCACCACCGGCGGCCGCTTGAATTTGGAGCAAGGCATCGTACAGGGCCTGGCTCCAGGCCAGGTCGGTGGTAGTGCTGGGCATGACCACCGCAATGCGAACCGGCTCGATGGCCAGGCTCATCGCTTCGCCTCCGGCCATAGCTTCTTCGGTGGCTTCGGCCATAGCTTCGGCGGTGGCTTCAGCTTCCA
>JAGRCC010000226.1 GCA_020433785.1 Anaerolineae bacterium | reverse complement strand
ACAGTAACGGCAACCGGCCTTCGGTCTTGAGCGGACTGTCGCTGCACATCCCGGCCGGCGAAACAGCGGCGATTGTCGGTGCGACGGGGGCCGGTAAAAGTACCGTTATCAAGCTGCTGTTGCGCTTTTACGACGTCAAAAGCGGGCATGTCTGTCTCGATGGCCACGACATCCGTACATTGAAGTTGGCTGACCTGCGCGGTGCAATCGGGTTGGTCAGCCAGGATGTCTTTCTGTTTCACGGCACCGTCCGCGAAAACATCATCTATGGTACCTTTAACGCCACTGATGAGCAGATCGTCAGAGCCGCCAAAATCGCCGAGGCCCACGACTTCATCACCAACCTGCCGCAAGGCTACGATACCATCGTCGGCGAGCGCGGCCAGAAGCTCTCCGGCGGCCAGCGGCAGCGCTTATCCATCGCCCGCGCTGTGCTGAAAGATCCGCCGGTCCTTATCCTCGACGAGGCCACATCGTCTGTTGATAATGAGACCGAAGCCGCTATTCAGCGTTCGATGGAGCGTATCGCCGTGGGGCGCACCACGATTGTTATTGCCCACCGGCTGTCAACGGTGCGCAACGCTGATAAGATTTTCGTATTGGATAGGGGAAGATTGGTGGAGCAGGGCCGCCACGAGGAGCTAATTGCGGCCAACGGCATCTACGCTTCGCTGTGGCGGGTTCAAACCGGGGAGCGGGTTGTCTCTGGTAGATCGTAGGACAATTTGCTAAAATTGTCCTACTTTCGTATACGTTACTCTGCTTCAAACAGTTCGGCCACAGCAACGGTGAAACCGGGCAAAATATCGCCGCCGGGTAGGGTGTCGCCCGTTGAAAAGCGCTTGAAATCGGTGGGCGAATAATACACATCGACATGCTGCCGCTTCGGATCGGCGATCCAAATCTGCACGACGCCGGCGGTAAAGTATTCATCGATCTTTTGGTTAACTGTCATCCAGCGGTCATCGGGCGAGAGAATTTCGATAACCAATTCCGGCGCGACATCGAGATAACTCTGCGACTGTACCTGGCTTAGACGCTCATTTGAGATGAAGGCGACATCAGCCGCACGAATGGTATCGGGATTGCGGCCGGTGTAAATGCCGACCTCGCCCGTAAGCACTCGGCCAAGCTTATACTGTCGAACAAAAATACCTAAACTAATAGCAAAGCTGCTTTCAAAAAAACCGTGAGGATGCCCCGCTGGTGACACACGAACAAGCTCTCCCTTTACCAATTCTGATCGGTGAACATCCTCCATGTCGGCCAGTTGTTCACCGGTGATCAGTTTCGGCTCTGCCTCGGAGGCTGCTGGAGTCGGTTTCAAGCTAAGCTTTATACTCATTACTTTACCTCCAATCGCTTGAGGGTATTGTAAGAAAAGCATTGGTTCATGTCAACAGCTGATCTAATTCATGGTACCGTAGGTAGCACTATCCTGGCGATTTGAGACATTATACGCGACCATTTGGGAACCACAGTGGGGGCAATAGATGGCATCGGAGCTGGTAACGGTCCAGCCCGGTTTTTGATTGGTAGCCGACGGCATATCCGCCAGGCGATACAGATACCAGCTTTCAGCTTGCTCGGCTGGCCGGCTCAACCACCAGGTAACGCAATTGCTGCAGAACCATAACGTTGTTTTCACTGTTGTCTCTCCTTGCCTCACTACTTCTTTTATATATATAAAACGGAAAACACGATTACTAGACCAAACTAAGGGCGTTTGTGAACGGGGGTACGGCATTAGTATACCACACTATCGTGAAAAAAACGTTCTTTTTTAGCGGGTAAATCAACAAATTTTGAAGCTGGGTGACCCAGTTGCAGAGTCCCAGGATTGCAACTTTATTACCTTGTCACCTTGTCACCTTGCTACCTTGCGCCCCTTTTAATAAATTGCTGGGAAAACCGTTGTCACTTAAAATAGGTTAATTAAATCCCAAAGGAGTAACTCTATGACCACCCTCGCCTATTTCGAGGGCCGCATTGTGCCCATCGAGCAAGCCAAGGTCAGCATCACTTGCAACACATTCCACTATGGCACCGGCTGTTTTGGCGGCCTGCGCGGCTACTGGAACGAAACCCACGAGCAGCTTTACGCGTTCCGGCTGGTCGATCATTACACCCGTTTTCTTAACAGCGCCAAGCTGCTGATGTGCCGTTTCGATTACACCCCTCAGCAATTGGCCGACATCACGGTTGAACTGCTCAGTCGTGAGGGCTGGCGGCAAAACTGCTATATTCGGCCCATTGCCTACAAAGACGATGGCGTGTTTCGGGTGTGGCTTCACGACGCCAACGACAAAATCGCCATCTTCAGCCAGCCGGTTGGTAAGTATCTCGAGGCCGATAAGGGCGCCAAAGTCTGTGTCAGCTCCTGGCGACGAGTTGATGACACAGCCATTCCGGCCCGCGGCAAAGTCAATGGGGCCTATGTCAACAGCGCCTTAGTCAAAAGCGACGCGATGCTCAGCGGCTTCGATGACGCGCTGGTGCTCAATCAGGATGGGCACGTCTCGGAGGGCAGCGCGGCTAACTTTATGATGGTCCGCGATGGCGCCATCGTTACGCCACCCATTACCAGCAATTTGCTGGAGGGGATTACTCGCAAAACCCTCATCGAGCTAGCCCGTGAGGAGTTGGGCCTCGAGGTCATCGAGCGCGATATTGATCGCACCGAATTGTACCTGGCCGAGGAAGCGTTCTACTGCGGCACCGGCGTGCAGGTCGCGGCCATCGGTTCCATCGATCACCGGCTGGTGGGCAGCGGCAGCACCGGCCCCATCACCCAACAATTGCGTGATGTTTATTTCCGGGTGGTTCTGGGTGAAGTGCCGAAGTATAGCCACTGGCTTACGCTGGTGCCGGTGCTTGAAACCGCATAACTCAAATGGAGATTGGAAATAGGGAGATTAGGAGATAGAAGAGCCTTAATCTGCTAATCTGCCCATTTCCCATTCTTCTCTGTGGGTAAGTTGATCTCTTGCCAGCTTAAGTAAGGGAAAGGATTAATCACAGTGGCCAGCAACGATTATCATTTCATCACGCATTGGCATGTTGATGGTACAGTCGAAGAGGTCGCCGAGATATTAAGCGATGCGCTCAGTTTGCCCCGGTGGTGGCCGGCCGTATATCTGGACATTACAGAGCTGGCGCCCGGTGACGAAAACGGCGTCGGCCGGGTGATCGAGCTGTACACCAAAGGCTGGCTGCCGTACACGTTGCGCTGGTCTTTCCGCGTCACCGAGTCGACCTATCCTCACGGTTTTAGCCTCGAAGCTTGGGGCGATTTTAATGGTCGGGGCATTTGGACTCTAAGCCAAGATGGCCCGCGGGTGTATGTCGTCTACGATTGGAAAATTCGGGCCGACAAGCCCCTGCTGCGAGCCTTCTCTTTCCTCTTTAAGCCTATTTTTGCAGCCAATCATCGCTGGGCTATGGCCAAAGGCGAAGAAAGCTTGCGGTTGGAACTGGCCCGTCGTCGCGCTAAGTCGGCCGCTGAACGTGCCTCGATACCTCTCCCACCGGGGCCAACGTCGGTCCGACCCTTATTATTCGGGCTGGCGGTATTCCTCCTTGTGGGAGCGCTGGTGCTTATTCGCCTCAGAAATCGTCGATAGGGGGAGTAGATTACGAAGCAGTTTGTCACCTAATGTCACAAAGAATTTAATAAGTAGAGATGTAACAAAACCGTAACGTTTTTCGTTTGGAAATATGGTATGATTAAGAAGCGAATAGTATGCCCCTTGGCTTTAAATTCCAAGTAAGGTATAATCAGACATTGGAGATAACTTCGTTCTCCTGTCACAATTACGTTCAAGGCTAATGGTGACGCAGTTTCTAGGTCAATCACCCCCCATGGTTTGATACAGGAGTAACCCTTGATTGGCAGTGTTCTCGGCAACCGCTATCGCATTCTTCGTGAAATTGGTGCTGGTGGGATGGCCAAAGTTTATCTGGCCGAAGATATCAGCGGCAATGAGCTGGTTGCTGTTAAGGTTTTGTACCCCCAATTTAGCCAGGATATCTCTTTCATTCAGCGTTTTAATCGCGAGGCCAAGTTAGCCAGCACTTTAACCGACTCACATATTGTTCGTGTTTTAGATTATGGGGCTGACCGTGATTTGCAATACCTGGTCATGGAGTATGTTGAAGGCAAAGACCTCAACAGTGCGCTCAAAGAAAACGGCCCCTTTGAATGGCGATACGCGCTTGAGATCCTGGATCAACTGGCTACGGCTTTGGAGCACGCCCATCTTCACGGCGTTGTTCATCGGGATATAAAGCCGCAGAACCTCATGCTCAACGATAACGGCTTGCTCAAGATTTTGGATTTTGGCATAGCGCGCATTCCCACCCTCCCCTCGCTGACCCAATCAGGATTTATTGGCAGCCCCTACTATGCTTCGCCAGAGCAGGCCATGGGCGAGGAAGTCGATATTCGCTCCGATATCTACTCTGCCGGCATCGTGCTGTATGAAATACTCAGTGGGCGCATTCCTTTTGATGCCAAAAGCCCCTGGTCGATTATCAGCCAACACATTACCAGCGAACCACCCCCCATTGAATTACCGGATCGAGAAATTCCCCAGAATGTGGGAGAACTGCTGAAGCGCATGCTGGCCAAGCGCCCCGACGAGCGTTTTCAGTCACCCACTGAACTACGTCAAGGGATTGCCACTGTTTTTGCTGGACAGTCTGTCCCTGAGGACACCCAAGATCTGGCATCCGAGAGTTTGGCGGATAAAACACCCCTCATCGAAAGTATAAACCAACGAGCAGCCGAAGCCATCAAGGCTCAGGAATGGATCCGGGCTGTCGATCTCTTACGGCAGGCGGCTAAGCTTGATCCGGACAATCGGGATATTGCCAATAGATTGTCAGAAGTAGAGACGGAAGCCCAGGTTGTCTCGGTGTATAAGTCCGGTGTTCGGGCTATCGAGAATAAACGTTGGGAAGAGGCCATCAACCATTTTAATATTTTGGTCGAGCTAAGGGACAATTTTCGAGACACTGAAACCCTGCTGGCTAAGGCGCATCAGGCTTTAAAGGCCGAGAACACGCAAAAATTCGTCGATGCCCGGTATAAAGAAGGTTTAGCCCATTTTGAAAATAAAAGATGGGACGGCGCTATTAAAGCTTTTACCGAAGTACGCCAGCTCTCGCCAGGCTATGAGCAAGTTGATCAACTTTTGGGTGAAGCTCAAAAATTAGGCAATCCGAGTCTGGCCCTTAAAATAAAACAATTCGGCGGCCAACTCAATCTAGAGTCGACCTGGAGTTGGGGTTTGGTTATAGCCGGTGTTATCGCGGTTGCCTTTCTCTTTTTTCTGGCTTTTGGCAATAACAATACAGCTTCCGGCAATGATGATTCTAGAGAACATTTGAAGACATTGTATGAAGACGTTCAAGAGGCGCTTGAAGCCGGTAATAATGACTTGGCTTTAACTTATTTAGAGCAAATTTTAGCCGTTGATCCAGATTATGCCGATGCAGCCGATATTAAACGCGATTTGTCGGCCACCCCTACGCCGGCCATCTCGGCCAATACAACGGCTCAAAATCAACAACTGGATCAATTGATTAACGAAGCCCAGTCGGATGTTGATCTTGAAATGTGGAATGACGCGATCAATACGCTCAAATTGATCCGTTCCAAGGATATAGATTATCAAAAAGCCCTAGTTTCGACATTGTTGTGCGATGCCTACAGCGGGCGAGGATTGGATAGTTTAGCCAGGATCGATGCCGAGGTTACCGAAAAATCACAGGTAAACCGCGCTTTGTCCGATTTTGAGGCCGGTGTGGCTGTGTGTCCCCGGCGAACTGATCTGACCGATCAAATGGTCAGAGCCAGAGCGTATCTTGAGGTCTTGGACATGCCCAAGAGTGAATATGAAACGCTCATTTTGACGCTTAATCCTATTGTTGCGGCCAATTCCAATTATGCCAACGGTAATGCCAAGCAAATCCTTTACAATGCCTATTTGCAGAGAGGTACAGAACGGCAGCAAACCCCGGACCTGAAAGCCGCTGCTCTAGGAGACTATGAAGCAGCCTTGGCCTTAAATGTCGATGATCCCGGTGAGGCGCAGACAAAACGGGCTGAACTTTTGTTGTCATTTAGCCAACAACAATTGGCTAACCCGCCCGTCGAGGCCGTAGCAACCGAAGAGAGCCCCGAAGAAAACCCTGTAGTAGCAACACCTACCCGTGCAGCCCCTTCAACTGCGCCTGCGGTTGGTATTAAATATAATCCGCCTGTTTTGAGCGGCCCGTCGGATGACTCGATTTTTGCCGGCACGTTCGCCGAAGTTGTTTTAGAGTGGGAGGGACCGGCTCAATTAGCCCCAGGCGAATATTATGATTTAACCATTATGCATTTGTTTGCCGAGGAACCTCAGTATACGGGCAGCCAACGTACCAATGAAACCCGGGTACAACTTAATGCGGATATCGGAGTGGGACAGGCCGGCAATGATCGCTTTTATTGGTGGGTAACGATTCGGCAAGAGAATACCGCCCCATACCCGGGGGCCTTAGATCTGCCGGTCAGCCCCCGGAGCGAAGCAAAAACGTTTATTTGGAGCCCCTAATTCAGACGTGTAGTCTGGTGCGGCTGTTAAAAAGTAAATTGATGTGCCTGTTGCTATCAAACCGTCTATCGGCTATAATGAACGGGTCAGGTCATCCCTCAATTCAGTTCCAACGTTCTGATAAATTAAAATAGTCAGGCTGTTATAATGTACCCGTCAGATACCCAAACTCAGTCATTGTGGTTAATTTCAATTTTGCAGTAAATGGATCAGGATGGATCAAGAGTTCAAAAAAAAGCTGATTAATCGGCTGCATCAAGCGTCGTCTCAAAATGGCCCCACAATCCTCGACGAAAATGGCCAGGTCATGGCTGTCGTTTTATCGGCTTCAGATTACCAGCAATTTCAAGCCGAGCGCGATGACCGGCTTAACAAACTGAAGCACAAGTTAGATGCTGTTTTGGCGCTGATCCAATCCCATACCCGCAAACGCTCCTTGGCAGATGTTGAAGCTCGGTTAGGGGCGCTGCGTAAAATAATTTTGGAAGAGATGGGCGAGTAAACGGCCCTTGACGCGATGAGGCCGGGGCGCCCACCCGAAGAGATAACCTGAATACTATCTTTATGACGACAAAGGTTTAAAGATCAATGGCACAAGTTTACAAAACTGATCTCCTGGAAGACGCGCTAAGAGAAATGTGTTCCAAACTAGAAGGCGTCCAGGGGGCCGTCATCGTTAGTATCGAGGGGTTTGTGGTCGCTTCTTATTCGC
>JAGRCC010000225.1 GCA_020433785.1 Anaerolineae bacterium | reverse complement strand
CCCATCCCCTAATCTCTAATCTCCCGTCTCCAAGCCTCCCTACATCGGCCAATCTTGCAGGATGCGGGCCGTTTCTTCCGAGTGGCCCGTTTCATCGCGAATCATGTCTTCAAGCTGCACGGCTAGCCCTTTATCGCCAAAGGCGGCGGCTTCCTCGGCCCGCTGGGTGTAGTCGGCTTTGGCCTGGGTTTCGGCGGCCAGCACGGCTTCCAGCATTTCACGGTTGATCTCGGCCGGCGCGACCGGGCGGGGGGTGGTGGTCGGTTCGCCGCCCAGGGCGACTATTTTGTTGGCCAAGTATTGAGCGTGGCCTTGTTCATCGGCCACTTCGGCTAAAAAGAACTCGGCAAGTTGGGGCCGGAATGGCCCGGTTACTTTAGCGGCATAGGTGATGTACTGAATAATCGCGCTCAGTTCACCGGCCAGGTCTTCATTAAGGTTTTTGATAAGGGTTTGTCTGTCCATGATATCCTCCTAAGAATAGTATGAGTATTATTTAGCAATTAGCTATCAGCTTTCAGCCATCAGCTTTGAGCAGGAAGGCTGAGGCTAAGGCGAAGGCTAAGAATATCTTATTGCGTATTGCATAACATGGCCAAGCCACAACCAAAATAGAACACGGATTAGGCGGATCGCGCGGATTAACACGGATAAAACAATATTTAATCAGTGGAAATCCGTATAATCCGTGTCATCCGTGTTTCATAATTTTCGTGGGTGGCGCAAATTTGCCGCACCAACTCCGTAGAGCGTAATTCAATCTTTTTTATACGTTACGCACTACGTACTACGTTATCCCCGTCAAAATGAGGGATTTATTTGCTCTCTGTTCCTTAGCCTCAGCCTTCGCCTTAGCCTCTCCTTATCCCTGCCGTATCTCGTGATGCAAAAAGCCCTTGACGACCATCAAAATCATAAAGGATAAGCCCACCAGGATCACCGCCAGGGTCAGGGCGACGTCTAAATCCAGCTCGAAGCCAAGGTAAATGGCCAGCGGCATGGTTTGGGTGCGGCCCGGATAGTTCCCGGCAAAGATAATGGTCGCGCCAAACTCGCCCAGCGCCCGCGCCCAGGTCATGACCATACCACTAAGCAGCGCTGTCCACGACAGCGGAATGGTGATAAATTGGAAGACCTGCCTGTGGCTCGCTCCATCCAGCGCGGCGGCTTGCTCCAGCTCCGGTTCGATGGTACTAAAGCCCAAAATAGCGGCTTTGACGTAAAACGGCGCGGCGACAAAGGTCTGGGCCAGGATCACCGCACATTGGGTAAAGGCAATATCGATGCCCAAGGCTTCGAGATAGCCGCCTAGAAGCCCTCGCCGGCCAAAGGCCATCAACAGCGACACCCCGGCTACGGCCGGTGGCAGCACCAGCGGTAAATCGAGCAGGGTATCGAAGAGCCGCCGCATTCTAAAGTCATATCGCGCCAGCAAGTAGCCGACCGGCGTCCCCAAAATAATGGCGATGACGACCGTGATGCAGGTGGTCCCAAAGCTCAGGCTGATCGCTTGCATCACCTGCGGCGATCCCAAATTCGCCCATAGACGCTCCGGCGGCGTTCGCAAAAACAGCGCGGCCATCGGTAGAAAAATAAACATCAGCAGCGGCAAACTGAGCAGTTGCAGCAGCTTCTCCGGCCATTTGGTGGTCGTTACCACCTTTGGGCGCTGCGACCAATATAAAGGTGACTGAGCCATGACCACTCTCCGTAAATGATGT
>JAGRCC010000224.1 GCA_020433785.1 Anaerolineae bacterium | reverse complement strand
CAGTGGATTCAGGAAGTGCCTAAAGTTGTTTTTTCAAAAACGCTGGAAACGGTCGAATGGCAAAACACCACTTTGATTAAAGATAATCTGGTCGAAGAGATTACCAAACTCAAACAACAGCCCGGCAAAGACCTGGTTATTTTTGGCAGTCCGGGCCTGGCCCAAACGCTTATCGAGCTCGATTTAATTGATGAATATAGATTAACGCTCAATCCTGTAATTTTGGGCCAGGGCATACCCATCTTTAAAGACGCCGAGGTCCGTAGTGACCTTACCCTGGTAGACGCGAAGACGCTTGCTTCGGGGGTCGTGGCTCTGCATTATAAAACAAAGCGCGATCAATCATAGGATTTATCTTTCATTGATAGGAGAACATCATGCCCGAACCCGATAAAACCCGCATTCAAGCCTTTGAAGACTCCGCTGCATTTTGGGATTGGCTAGAGCAGAATCACGCCACCGAGCCGGAGTTGTGGCTCAAGATTTATAAAAAAGGCTCGGGGCAAAAATCGATCAATTGGGAGGAGGCCGTAGTGGAAGCCCTGTGTTGGGGCTGGATCGACGGCATCAAAAAATCGCTTGACGATGAGGCTTATTTGCAGCGCTTTACGCCGCGCAGAAAAAGCAGCAACTGGTCGAAACGCAACCGCGAGCATGTTGATCGTCTTATTGCCGAGGGCCGTATGCAGGAGGTCGGTATGGTTCACGTTCGCGCTGCCCAGGCCGATGGACGCTGGGCAGCGGCCTATGCCCCATCCAGCGAAATGACAATACCGGAGGATTTGTTGGCCGCCCTGGAGGAACGCCCGCAGGCCAAAGCTTTCTTTGAAACGCTCAATCGCCAAAATCTCTACGCGATTGCCTACCAGTTGCAAACCGCCAAGAAACCGGAAACCCGACAAAGGCGGCTTGAGAAGTTTATCGCTATGATGGAAAAGGGTGAGAAGTTGTATTGAGGAATGAGGACACAATAACCATGAAGAAAGACGTATTGTTTATTCACGGAGCCGGACAGGGTGCTTATGAAGAGGATGGAAAATTGGTTGCATCGCTACAACAGGCCCTCGGAACCGGATACGCGATTCGGTACCCAAAGGTGGAGGAAGAAAATCCCGAGTTAGAGGTGTGGCAAGCACAGATTGAAGAAGAACTGGCGGCGTTTGATAATGGGTCGATTTTGGTCGGCCATTCATTTGGTGGCTCTATTCTACTAAAATATCTCTCGGAGCATACGCTCGAAAAACCCGTTGGCGGTATCTACATTATTGCCGCGCCCTACTGGGGCGCTGAAGATTGGCAATATGAGGCGTACGCCTTACTAGAAAACGTTGCCTCGAAGCTGCCGCAGGAGTCACCCATCGTCTTATACCACAGCCGCGATGATGAGATCGTGCCGTTTTCACATCTGGCACTCTATGCCGAAAAGCTGCCGCAGGCCACCGTTCGCGCGTTTGAGGATCGCGGCCATCAATTGAATAACAACTTGGCTGAAGTAGCCGAAGATATCAAAAAAGGAGAATAAGTATGCAACCGCAATTTATTACCAAACCGGCCTTTACCGTCGTCGGTTTACGGATTCAGACCCAACCGAAGTCACCGGAGATTCCCCACCTATGGCAGCAGTTTGGCCCCAGAATGGGCGAAGTTCCTTTCATATCCGAACCGGAGGCAAGCTACGGCGTGATGGAGGATCTCAATCAAGAAGGCCGCGTACTGGATTATATGGCTGGCATGCCTGTTGAAAAAGTCACCAATTTGCCCACGGATATGGCCCAGTGGGATGTTCCGGCCAATACCTATGCGGTTTTCGAGGCCACCCTACCCACCATCACCGAGGTCTTCGACCACATTTACGGGTCCTGGCTACCAACATCGATCTATCACCAAGCCCCCGGCCCTCACCTGGAACACTACGGCAAGACCTTCAACCCGAATGATCCTACTTCCCTGTTGTCGATTTACATTCCCGTAAAAAAGAAAGCTTAGCAACGGAGAAACACCATGCGCAAAATAATCTACTCGATGATGATCTCGCTCGATGGTTTTTTTGAGGGGCCTGACCATAACCTCGATTGGCCGATCATCGACGAAGAACTCCACGGCTTTGCCAACGACCGGCAAAGTGATGGGATCGATACCTATCTGTACGGACGGCGGATGTATGAAGTGATGCGCTACTGGGAGACAGCGGAAGAGAACCCCGAGGCTTCGCCCTACGAACGCGAGTTCGCCCGGGTGTGGAAAGGGATACACAAAATTGTATTCTCAAATACGCTTGACCAGGTCGAAGGCAACAGCCGGTTGGTCAGAGGCAACATCGCCGAAACGATCTCGACGCTGAGAGCGCAGCCCGGCCAGGACATTGCAGTTGCCGGGGCCAATCTTGCCGCGAGTGTGGCGCAGCTTGGCTTGGTCGATGAGTACCAGATCTACATCCATCCGGTTATCTTGGGCCAGGGGTCGCCCTTTTTACCGACGTTAGACTCCATCAATTTACAGTTGGAAGAAACCCGCACTTTCGGTTCCGGGGTGGTGTATCTTCGCTATAAGTGTATAAACAAGGACTAAATGGTGAAACACTAAATCACTGAAGTACTGATTTCACTGAAGAAATTCTCCTTATCCGGCGAAGCGACTCAAATCGAATTCAGAAGCCTGTCTTAAATTCTAAATTTCCTTTGAGTGAGATTAAATACAGTGTAAACAAAGAAAGGTA
>JAGRCC010000223.1 GCA_020433785.1 Anaerolineae bacterium | reverse complement strand
GTCGGCGCGTTCGGCGACGCCATCGACAACATTCGCGCGCGGAATTTGGAGCAGCCGATTTTGGACGCAGTCGCGGCGGGTAAGCCGATGATTGGCATTTGCGTCGGCTTGCAGCTACTCTTTGAAGAGAGCGAAGAGATAGGGCATCATATTGGGCTGGGCATTTTGCCTGGCAAGGTTGTCCGCTTTCCAGACAGCGAGCTAACCGTGCCGCATATGGGTTGGAACCAGATCGACCCGGCGCGAGAGCACCCGCTGCTCACCGGCATTGAGCCGGGCGATTTTGCCTACTTTGCCCATTCTTATCATGCCGTGCCGGCCAATAGCGCTGATATTATCGCTTGCACGGAGTACGGCCAACCCTACCCGTCGATTATAGGACGAGACAATGTGTGTGCGATTCAGTTTCACCCGGAAAAAAGCCAGCAGGTCGGCCTACAAATATTGAAGAACTTTGTGGAGTTTGCCGGCAAAGAAAGGAGATAAAGGGATGAGGAGATAGGGCGATAGGTTCCGACCTCCGACTTCTCTGGTAAAAATATGCATATCTATGCAGCAATTGACTTAAAAAACGGCAAATGCGTTCGGTTGGTGCAGGGCGATCCCGATGCGGAAACCATTTACGGTGAAAACCCGGCCGAAATGGCCGAAGCCTGGGCCAGTATCGGTGTTGACTGGCTGCATGTCGTCAATTTGGATGGCGCATTTGGCGATGCCTCGAAAGCGGCCAAAAATATCGATGCCTTACAGGCGATTTTGGATCGGGTTGACCGGCCGGTCCAATTTGGTGGCGGTCTACGCAAACCGGATGATATCCGGCGCGCGCTGAGTATGGGCGTTAGCCGGGTGGTCATCGGTTCGATGGCCGCCGACCGGCCGCGCCAGATGCTCGATATTTTGGGCGAGTTCGGCCCAGAGCAGGTGGCCCTGGGGTTGGATGTTAAAAACGGCCAGGTCGCCACCCACGGCTGGCGAAAATTGGCCGAAACCAGCGCGATCGACCTGGTCAAGCAAATTCAGAAAGCCGGCCTAAAGTACGTTATCTATACCGACATTGCCCGCGACGGCATGCTACAAGGCGTCAACTTGGAAGCAACCCTGGCTATACTCGAAGCAGCCAACCACACCGAAGGCACGCACAACCGTTTCAAGGTGATCGTTTCCGGAGGCGTCGCCAATCTGGAGGACGTCAAGCGGGTCAAAGCAGCTGAAGAGGCCGGTCAAGACATCGAAGGACTGATCATTGGCAAAGCGCTCTATACCGGCGCCGTTGATCTGACCGAAGCGATGTCCATCGCCCATCAATAATGCTGATGATTGTACAGATTTACGCCGCTACGTCCGTGGCTGATGCTTTGAAAATGGTTGAGTTAGGCGTCGATCAAGTCGGTTTTATTGCCGGCGATTACGGCGAAGTTCACGCTGAACTGACTTTTTCTGAGGCTCGCGGCATAGTTGAGGCGCTGCGCGGTAAAGCGATGTCGTCGGCGTTAACGATGAGTACCGACCTGGCCGAAATTGTGCGGATGATCAAGGCCGTGCAGCCGGATATGGTGCATATTTCCAGTGATACCGAGGCCGTAGGTGTAGCGGCGATGAAAGCTTTGAAGGCGTCGTTACCTAACAACATATTATTAATGAAAGCTATTCATGTTGATGGGGCTGACAGCATCGCCACAGCAGTAGCGTTTGCCGAGGTCTCGGATATTTTACTGCTCGACACCAAAGTCAAGGGCTTTCCTGGCGTCGGGGCGACCGGAGTAACTCACGACTGGAGTATCAGCCGCGAGATCGCGCGCCGGGTGGAGGGTCAGGCCCAGGTCATTTTGGCGGGCGGTCTAACGCCGGAGAATGTTAGCGCTGCCATTGCCACCGTTCGCCCCTGGGGCGTCGACAGCAACACCGGCACGAACATCCCCGGCGATCCGGTGGTTAAAGATATGGCTCGGGTTAGAGACTTTGTCAACCAAGCGAAACTAATGATGAACAATGAATGATGAATAATGAATTGTTTAATCTCATCATTCCGGAGTGAGCGATGTTAGCGAAACGGATCATTCCCTGCCTGGATGTGAAAGACGGCCGGGTAGTTAAGGGCATTAATTTTGTCAACTTAAGAGACGCCGGCGACCCGGTGGAGCAGGCGCAAATTTATGACCGCGAAGGCGCGGACGAACTGGTTTTTTTGGATATTACCGCCTCGCACGAAGGCCGGGGGTTGATGCTCGATATTGCTCGCCGCGTGGCCGAGAGCGTCTACATTCCGTTTACCGTTGGCGGCGGCATCCGCACGTTGGCCGATATGCACGCCATTATTTCGACCGGCGCGGAAAAGGTTAGCCTCAATACGGCGGCGGTTCGCACGCCCCACGTTATCAGCGAGGGAGCCAAAGCCTTCGGCAGTAACGCCATCGTGGTGGCTATCGACGTCCGCAAGCGGCTGGATGGCGAAGGTTGGGAAACAACCACTCACGGCGGACGGCAGCGCACCGGCCTGGATGCGGTTGCCTGGGCCAAAGAGTGCCAGGAACGCGGCGCCGGCGAGATTTTGCTGACCAGCATGGATACCGACGGCACCAAAGCCGGTTTCGACTTGGAACTGACGCGGGCCATCACCTCCGTCGTTTCGATTCCGGTCATCGCTTCCGGCGGGGCCGGCGCGCTGGAACATTTCGCCGATGCCATTCTCAAGGCCAACGCCAGCGCCGTATTGGCAGCCAGTCTGTTTCACTATAAAGAACTGTCGATTCAAGAGGTGAAAGATTATTTATTGAAACAGAATATCGTGGTGCGTCCCAAAAAGACCCACCAGGTCGGGGCTTACGGTATATGATCACGAGGCTTGAAATTTGAACGTTGACGATTTAAGATTTAATCAGGATGGCCTCATTCCGGCCATCGTGCAGGATGCGACCACCCAGAAAGTTTTGATGATGGCCTGGGCCAACCGGGAAAGTTTGGCCTTGATGCAAACGCAGGGCGAAACCTGGTTTTGGAGTCGCAGCCGAGGTGAATTGTGGCATAAAGGCGCGACCAGCGGCAACACCCAAAAAATCACTGGCATCTACTACGATTGCGACGGCGATACGCTGCTCATTCAGGTGGAACCCGCCGGCCCGGCCTGCCACACCGGCGAGATCAGTTGTTTCTTTAGAAAGTTAGAGTGAAAGAGGTAAGAATCATGGCTGAAAAAGCGTTAATCGTGGTTGATTTTCAAAACGATTTTTGCCCCAACGGCGCCCTCGCTGTGCCGGAGGGTGATCAAATTTTAGACACGGTCAACGATCTGGTTGAAGAATTTATCGAACGCGGCGACCTCGTGGTCTACACCAAGGATTTTCATCCTGAGAATCACGTTTCGTTTGCCGAAAATCATCCCGAAGGGATCTGGCCGCCCCACTGCGTCCAGGGCACTACGGGCGCGGAGTTTTTTCCGGAACTAATCGTCAACGGGCCGACCTTCTACAAAGCTTTTGTCGCCGAACAAGATAGTTACTCCGGCTTCGGCGGGCATATCGAACCGATTGAAGACAGCCCATCCCTGGAAGCGTATCTTAGGGAGCAAGAGGTCGAAACGGTGACTGTGGTCGGTTTGGCGCTGGACTACTGTGTCAAATCAACAGCGCTGGATGCTCAAAACTTGGGCTTTCCCACCACGGTGGTGCTGTCAGGCACCCGTGCCGTCAATGTCGAGCCGGATGACGATGAACGCACCATCCAGGCTTTAAGGGAAGCCGGGGTAACGGTCAAGTAGAACGATCTGACCAGACTTTCAAAATCCATCTCAGGAGAATTCAAATGCCAGTAACGGCAGTGGTAGGCGCTCAATGGGGCGACGAAGGCAAAGGGCGCGTGGTTGACGCCCTGGCCGAAACTATGAACCTGGTGATTCGCTTTCAAGGCGGCGACAATGCCGGGCACACCGTGGTTAACCATTACGGCACATTTAAACTTCACCTGGTGCCGTCAGGTATCTTTACCCCAACGGCGCAATGTTTGATCGGAACGGGCTGTGTGGTCTATCCGCCCGCTCTTTTTGAGGAGCTGGCGGCCATTGAAGCCGCGGGCGTCGATACCAGCCGACTCTACGTTTCGGATCGGGCTCAAATTGTGATGCCGTATCACCGCCAGCTCGACAGCTTGCACGAGTCAGGCGGCGCGGCTTTAGGCACCACCAAACGGGGCATCGGTCCGGCCTATAGCGATAAATCGGCCCGGCGCGGCCTGCGTATGGGGGATTTGCTGCGGCCCGACTGGTTAAAGCCACGTCTAACTAAAGCCGTTGAGCATGCCAATATCGAGTTAGAGCATTACGGCCAAAACCCGATTGACGTGCAAGAGATGTTTTCAGTGTGTCTGTCTTGGGGCGAAAAATTGCAGGATCGCATTATCAATCCGATGCCGCTGGTCCGTCAAGCCTATGAGCAAAACGCTAACATCTTATTGGAAGGCCAATTAGCCGCGATGCGCGATTTGGACTGGGGGACCTACCCTTACGTCACCTCATCGAATCCAACCGCTACATTTGCGCCGGTCGGGGCGGGACTGCCGCCTCAGGCGCTCACGCAGGTCATCGGCGTAGTCAAAGCCTACACTACGGCGGTAGGGACCGGCCCCGTGCCGACCGATCAGGGCGATAATGACACGGCCAAAAGATTACGCGAAAAAGGCGGCGAGTACGGGGCCACCACCGGCCGGCCGCGGCGCTGCGGCTGGCTCGATACGGTCAATCTTAATTATGTAGCTTACCTTAACGGGTTCACCGATATCGTCATTACCAAACTCGATGTTTTGGATGGTATGCCGGAGTTAAAAATTTGCACCGGCTATCGACTGGCCGACGGCACGTTCATCGACTACGTACCTGACACGCCCATCTACGAAACCGTCGAACCGATTTACGAAAGCTGGCCGGGCTGGCCGGACGATGCCGCCCGCACGGCTAAATCCTGGTCCGATCTCCCGGCTGCGGCCCAAAATTACCTAACCCGCATTCAAGAACTGGTCGGCGTACCGATCAAATTCGTCTCAGTCGGCCCGGAACGTGAAGCCATGTTTGAAGGAAAAATCAATTAACGAGGTAATATATCTTTGTTGCAACTTTGCTACCCTGTAACCCTACAACTTACCTCTTTGCACCAGTGCACCCCTGAAACTCTGCGACCCTGCAACCTTGCAACCCTAAAAATATGAACGATTTCATCACTGAACTCACCACCCTGATCGCGGATCGGAAAGCCAATCCAAAGCCGGGGTCATATACCAATAAATTGCTGGCCGATAAAAATA
>JAGRCC010000222.1 GCA_020433785.1 Anaerolineae bacterium | reverse complement strand
GATGACGCGGCCAAACTTCAGGCCAGCGGCGACTTATGGGCGGCCGTTCACTCGACTATGGCCCGCTCGGCCCGCGATACCTGGCTGGGCGGCGGCTTGCATCTCAGCTTCGAGCTGGTCTGCCGGGCCGGGGAACGACTGGCCTTTTACGTCTGGCTGCCCCGCCCGATTGCCCAGACCATGGTTCGCCAGCTCCGGGCCGCTCATCCCGGCCTGGACGTGCAGGCCCTGCGTCAGGATAGCGACCCGGCCAGTGGTTTGGATGATTATCTTAACCAGGTCAGCCCATCGGCCGCCTGGGCCTGGCTCGATTTGGGGCTGGCTCGTGAACCGTGGCGGCCCTTGCGCCGCGACTTTAAGGTCGATCCCCTGCCCTCGCTGCTATCGGCTCTGGAAGGTTTGAGCGCCGGTAATGAGTTGGCCGCTATTCACTTTATCGTTCGGCCGGCCACCGGTCGCTGGGCGCAGGGGGCCACCACCTTCATTAAAAAGCAGCGGGGCGATAATACGCCCAAAGGCCAGCCGCGCCCTATTTTAGGTAGCGAGGATCGGGCGTTACTAAAAACGATTGAAGAGAAAAGCCGGGGCAAAGGCTATGACCTCTGCTTGCGGCTGGCCGTGGCCGGTCAGGGCGATGTCGAAGGCAATGCCGAGCGCCTGGCCCGCACCTTCGACCTCTTTGAAGCTGACAACGCTTTTACGGTTCGATCCCGAGGGACGCAAGAAGAACTTTACCGGGTTCAAGGGCGCTACTTGCCGGCCGGCTGGCGGCCCAGCGTTGTCAGCATCGCTGAGTTGGGCGTCATGGCTCACCTACCCAACAAAGCTGTCACCGGTATTGGCTTAGATCGGGCCCGGGCCAAGATGCTGGCGCCCAGTCCGGCCTCCTTTGTTGCCCCCGGCGAACAGCGGGTGGTACTCGGTCGCTATGCTGAAGTGCCCGCCTTTGCCCCCGGCCTGACGCCGCTACCTTATCCCTGGGCCGGCCTGCGCCGGCGGCTCAACCTCTCTGACCCTGTAGGGACGGACTCTCAACCGGACCCAGCAGCCGAGACCGAGCCGCAGGTCGGCATCAAGCTCCAGGATGGTCGCCGCCACTTCCACGTCATCGGCCCGACCGGGGTCGGCAAATCGACCATGCTGCTGCGCATGATCTGGCAATATTTGGCTCACTTTCCCGAAACGTCGGTCTGGCTGCAAGAACCCCACCAGGATTTGACCCACAAAGTTATCCGGCGCATTCCCCTTTGGCGCGAGAAGGATGTCATCTGGCTCGATGTCATGGACCCCGAGCGGGTCATTGGCATCAACCCTCTGGAATTTCGGCCGGGGGCCGACCTCGGCGCGGTCGTGGCTAATGTGATGGGGGTGATGCGCAAAGCCATGGGGGCTAACTGGGACCAGGCGGTCCAGATGCAGGAGATTTTGGAGAACGCGCTGTTAGCTGTTATCAGCGGTCAGTCTGAAGCGACCATGGTCCATCTCTTCAAGCTCTTGACCGACCCCGACTATCGCTACGATTTAACCTACAATCTCGATGACCCAATTGGCCAACCTTACTGGCAGGCGCTGGAGCAGAAAAAAGATCGCGAACTGGACGCTATGTTCTCTGTCCCCCGGCGGCGCATCAACGCTTTCCTACGCAACTCGGTCGTTCGCCGCATTGTGGCCCAACCCCGCAGCACGGTCAACTTCCGCCAGGCGCTCGATACCGGCAAAGTCATTCTGGTTCAGCTCGACGGCCGGATGGGAGCCGGTAACCGTACCTTTGTCGGAGCGATGATGATGTACAAACTCTTTGGCGCAGTCATGAGCCGCATGGATATCCCCGAAGCCGAGCGGCGACAGGCGGCTATCTGTGTCGATGAGTTTCAGACTTTTGTCGGCCAGAGCGGCCAGGAGTTTGCCGATATCCTGGAGCAGGCGCGCAAGATGGGAGCCAGTCTAACCCTGGCCCACCAGCACCTGGGTCAGTTAGGTGACCTGACTAACTCGGTGGCCAATAATACCGGTACCAAAGTCGTCTTCCGGGCCGAAGCGGCCGACGCCCCCAAATTCCTTAAGTGGCTGCCGGAACTCTCAGCCGTCGAAGATTTGACCACTTTAGCCAACTTTCGCTGTTACGTTCGGCCGATGGTCAACGGTTCGCCTCAGCCGGTCTGTACTCTCCACACCTACGCTGATCCACCCATTCCCGACCCGGCCGAGGAGCTGCGCACCGCACGACGCGGCGAACCGGACCCCCTGCCGACCCATCCCGGCGGGGACGCCCTCCACCAGGTCGAACGGCTGCGGCAGATGGCCTCCGACGAAGCCCGCAAGCAGTGGCTAAAATCCCTGCCCGAAGCGGACTGGGTCGGCTATCTAGCCGCCCGCCGCTATCACGATGCCGTGCGACGCAACCAACTCATCGAGCAGCCGGAGCAGATTCCCGACAAGCTAGACCGAGTCCGTGCCCTGGTGCGCTTGGGCTACGGCACACCCCATTATGAGACCGAGGCGTTGGTCGATACGATTTTAGGGTATTGAATGTTGCTTTATCAAAAGTAAATAATCTTAAAAATTACTTGTTTCGAAAAACAAGTTTTGCGTTTTTCTAGCTATTTGCAACAGAAGTGAGCTATTGAAACAGTTGTTCACTCTTGCAACAACTGAGATTTAAAAGATACGTTGCAAGTGAAATTTACATATGATAGAATGAAGAAATGCCAAAAATCCATTGATCATCAAATCGATACCAAGCTCCCTACCGGTTTATCCCCGACTTGAGAGGCGATAACAACAGCCCTGTGCTCAAATTGAGGTTGATAGATAGCCAACCATGGGTGCTGATGATACATTTTTACCAAAGCTGTCCATAACCAGAGCGGTAGCTTCCCACTGAGAACAATGCCGTGATCGGACGGGAGTGGGGGGACATGCAAGTTCATAGCCTCGCTGTACTCCAAATAACTGGCGCGGATTTCTAACTCCAACCGCGTATGGGAGTCGGACGGACAAACGGTTATTTTTAAGGGTGAACTATCAATTATCGGCGCGAGCCTTAAGGGGGGTGGTGTAACCCAACCGAGGCGGACATCAAATTGCCACAGTTTGGCCGGATAGGCGTGTAGGGCCAAAGCGGCATACAGCCAGTTTGGCCCCCGATCATACAGGGCGAAAGGGGTGTTTTGCGGCAGGTAATCAAGAAGTTGGGGCAGTTCTGCGGGAGACCAATACGTTGACCGGGTGGGCTTAGGGTCCAGGGTTTGTTTTAACTTGTTCAATTCTAATACCAGATCAACCGGGATCATTGAAACGTGAATAGCCCGTAACTCTGACGGGTCATAGGCAAACAGATTGGCTATAAGGGTCAGTAACGTCTGAAATGTAGCCCCTTGAGCTGTCTGTCCGCGTTCTAAACCGCTGATTTGGCCGCGCAAGATAGGGCTTACGGTCCAAACCACGTCAGGCCCGATGAGATTTGATTGTAGTTCAGCGATGATTTGGATGCTGTGCTCCACGGCAAAGTCTTGCCATATTGATTGCGCATGCTCATCAGGGGTTAACAAAATAGCGTGGGTGCAGTGATCAAAAATGGCCTTTTGCCAGTCGGTTGGCCGGCCACCCACATCAACAATCAGCGGTAAATGGCGATGATCAATATCGCGACAAATATGGGCGATCCATTCGGGGGTACCTTGGCCTTTAACGCGGATCCGCCGAACCCGCTCTTGACTCGTTTCATTTGACCAATCTCCCTCGCCATCCGGGTAAGCCCGCAGGGCGTAGTGGGCGATATCACGCTCACGTAGCGCTTTTGTCAGGCTGTAGGTCAATACTGACTTCCCACTATGCGGAGGACCACCAATCATTACTGCCGGAAACAATTCCATAATATTGTCATCCTTAAACTCAGACCTTTAGTAGTGAAATTCTATTTGTATGGAACTTACACAGTTCAAAAATTCTTAACCACGGATTACACGGATTACACTGATTTTTATTTTTTCAATCTGTGAAATCTGTGAAATCCGTGGTTAATTTTGCGGCAAGGCCCTTCAACTGCGTAGCTCATATTGTATACCATTTAAGCTCACTAAAAATCATCTTTGGCTTCATTCTCGCCATCTCTCAGCGAAAGGAGAGACCATGACAAGCAGCACCTTGGTTGTGACGATGGGTGGGCAAGCCCAAGTGGTCACGTTTGCCCTGGACTGGTTGTTAGCCCAAGGCGAACGGGTTGACCAAGTCATCGTCCTGCATTTGCGCCCCAAAGATGCCCGGTCAGAACGCGCACTGCAACAAATTACGGCCGAGTTTAACACCGATCATTACCAGGGCCGGTTATGCCGTCTGCGGTTATATGCCATCCGTGATAGCCACCAAAAATTGGCTGATATTCAAAATGAAGCCGACGCCGAGGCCACCTGGCAAACCGTCTATCGCTTATTGAGGTCGCTCAAACTGCAAGGGCAAACGCTGCACTTATGCATTGCCGGCGGTCGGCGGATGATGGGCTTGCTCACTTTAAGCGCGGCCATGTTACTGTGTGGTCATCAGGACCGCATTTGGCATATGTACACCCCCGCCGACTTTTTAGAGCGCGCCAAAAATGGCGCCATCATGCACGCGGCCCCTGAAGCGGGCGTCCGGCTGATTCAAGTGCCCGTTATGCCGTGGGGGGCGTACGTGCCGGCCTTGCGCGACCTGGCTCAACCGGCCGCCAACATTATTGCCGAAAAGACAGCCTGGCTGGATGAGACGGAGCAAGCTCGCTGCCGGGCTGTTGAAGCGCGTTTGACGGATCGGCAGCGGGACGTGCTGCGCTTGCTGGCCGCGGGGTGCGATCCGCAAACGGTGGCCGAGCAGTTATCGATTACGTTAACGACCGTGAACAGCCACAAAACCGCTATCCTGGCCGAGTGCCGGGTAACCTGGAACTTGCCCGAAGATAGCTGGTTGACCTACCACTTTATCCGAGAAAAATTTGAACATCATCCACTATAGCAAATTTTTCCTAGAGGATCATCATAGAAAGCTATGAAATAAATTGTCGGTTTGTCTGATGCAGATGCGTCCGACACGCGATATACTGGATGCACTAACGCCAATATTGAGATAAGGAAGTGCAGAATGAGTAATAGTAAGGGGCCGTTTCTGGAACAGTATCTTTGTAATACCTTACTTTTAATCGTTGGGTCTAATCCTTTACCCAATTACGTGGCCGCCAGTTTGCTGTTAAGGGAAAATGGCCGGGTTTTTCTCATTCACACCCCCGATACTCTGGGCACAGCCAAACGCTTACAGCAGGTACTCTGCGAGATTAATGAGGTCAAAGATGTTAAACGTGTGCCCATTCACTCATCAAGCTCAAATGTCATCATTCAAGATGGTGTAGCCGCCACTATAGACAGCATCTTGGGGCAGGAGCCGGTTGGTCTCAATTATACGGGCGGCACAAAAGCTATGGCGGTTCATATTTATCGAATGCTTGAACAAGTGACTGCAAAAAAAGCAATTCAACCCATTTTTAGCTATCTGGACCCCGGTGAGTTGCGCATGATATTTGATGGGCATGGCAATGCAGCTTCAATATCCCACCCGGTGGCCGGGGCGATACAGGTCCCTCTGGATGTGCTGCTGAAATTGCACAACATCGATTTGGTTAAGGATGCGCCGCTTAGTACACCCTATTTGCTGGAAACGGCTCGCGCCTTAGCCGACTTGCATAGCACACCTGACGGTATAACGGCCTGGCGACAATGGGGCTTGGCCGCATTACGCCGTATGGAAGGTAATAAATTTAAGTCCCCCGGTGAGTTAAAAAAAGTTATCCTTCCGGAAGATGGCGTTTTAGCCACCATTACAATGACGTTACGCGAGGAAATTGGCTGCCCTCAACAGCCTTTGACGTTGGCTGATGTCATTCCCTTTTCACCCTGGCAGGCGAAGAACCGGCGCGAAGCTGTGGAAAATTTGGCCAGATGGCTCTTTGGTCAGTGGTTGGAACATTTTACCTACAGTGAAATCCAGAAAATTGCTAAAACTCACAAATTACATCCCTCCGGAATGGGTATCAGTTTGGATACGGATCGAGATAAATCACCGTATGATTTCGAGGTTGATGTGGCCGCTATTTGTGGCTATCAACTGTTTGGTCTGAGTTGTACCACCGATGATACGAAAAGCTTGTGCAAGGCGAAGCTTTTTGAAGCAGATAAGCGCGTGCATCAGCTTGGCGGCGATGAAGCATGCGTGGGCCTTGTTTCATGTGTTGACAACCCCAAGTCCCTGGAAAAAGAGATGTTAAATGCCTGGGGTATGAAGCCGCACAAAGTCCGTGTTTTTGGCTATCAAGACCTGATGCACTTGTCTAATAAACTGGATGAATGGTTTAGCCATGCATCGAGTAAATAAAGAGAAAGGATGCTTATGAAGCAATATACACTTGTCGCTTTGGATGTGACCGGAATTCAAGGTTATATCTTCAATAGTAACCGACTCAAAGAGAATATTGGGGCTTCGGAACTGGTTTATCGGGTCACGCGCCAGTGGGTCTTTGACGAAGTTCCGACGCCGAACAATGTCACGGCGAACGGCCTCGATGACAACCTACGTATCGAGGCGGGAAACATTGTGGCTGAAGTGATCTATGCCGGTGGAGGCAACGCCTTTATTCTTTTTGTAGAGGCGGCAGCAGCCGAGCAATTTATTTCAGAGCTGAGTCTAAAAATTATATCGGAAGCGCCGGGCTTGGAATTGGTCGCGGCTACCGTTTCATTTGATTGGGACACGCAGCCCTTAGGCGACCCGGACGAGGGGCAGATGAAAGCGGTGGTTGATACATTAACCAAAAATAAACGGACCCGCACCGCTTCCGTACCGTTGCTTGGTTTAGGCGTGACCGCCGCCTGCCAATCGACCGGGCTGCCGGCGGTATATCTTGAGCCGGATGAGGGTTATCCCATCTCGGCCCAGGTCAGGGCCAAGATCGACTCGGCTGATGAGGCGACCCAACGGTTGCAAGAGACGCTGGGCGCTGTTATTGAGGCCTATGAGATCCCCAAAAAGTTTGATGAGCTGGGTCGCCAGCGAGGCGAGTCGAGCTATATTGCCGTGGTGCATGCCGATGGTAACAGTATCTCAAAAACGCTCCAGCGTATTTCCGAAGATTATGACGAAGCCGGCGACGACGGCAATCGCGCCTTTATCAACGCCATTCGCACCTTCGCGCACAAGCTGGAACGCGCCTCAAAAAATGCCTTAGAGGCGATGATAGAAATTTTGGTGGCGGCCATCGATGAGAGCGAAGAGGGTCAGAAGGGTATTGGTGATACTGTTTTTTTAGTGGATAACTATCTGCCCTGCCGGCCCATTGTTTTTGGGGGCGATGATGTCACATTTGTGTGTGACGGACGCCTGGGCTTATCGCTGGCCGCGTGTTACCTCTACGCCTTTGAGCAGGAGACGAAAAAAGAAGGGTTGAACTGCCAGGCCTGCGCCGGCGTGGCCGTGGTTAAAAGCCATTACCCCTTTGCCCGCGCTTACCAGTTGAGCGAAGCCCTGGCCGGCAGCGCCAAAAAATATGTGCGCGATAATGGCGACGGCTTCTCCGCTCTTGACTGGCATTTTGCCGAAACTGGCTTATTGGGCGACCTGAATGACATTCGACGGCGCGAGTACGAATGGCCTGATCCGAATTCATCGAATTCAGCCAATGGCGCCTACCAATTATATATGCGGCCCATTAGACTGCACGCGCATGCCCAAACCTGGCGAACCTGGCCCAATTTTGTAAACGTCATCAACGGCTTCAATACCTCGGATGCCGAGAATGAAAGCCTGAATTGGGCCGGCAAGCGCAATAAAATTATGGGGCTGTACCAGGCGCTGCGCGAAGGCAGCGTGAGTGTGCGTCAATTCCGCACGGCTTACGGCCTGGCCTCCTTGCCGGAAATGAGCGCGGCCCCGGACCGGTTAGCTCACGACGGCTGGGACGGCAAAACCTGTGGCTACTTCGACCCCATCGAGGCCCTGGATTTCTTTGTAACGCTTAACGGGCAAGAGGTGCAAAATGGAACTGTATAAACTCCGTCTTGAACTGCAAAGTGAGACGACTTTTGGCCGGGGCGACGGCCTGGCCGGGGTGGTTGACCGTGAAGTTGAGCATGATCCGTTTGGATTGCCTTATTTACGGGGCCGCACCCTGAAAGGGCTGCTGGCGGAGGAATGTGCCAATATGCTGTATGTTTTAAAACAGCAGCAGCCCAGGTTAGAACAGAAATATATGCCGGTGGCCGCTCGGTTGTTTGGCCAGCCGGGCAGCGGTTTGGAACAAGATGTTTATCTCTACTTTGGCGATGCGGTGCTGCCCCACGATTTACGGCTGGCGGTTCAGGCCGAGGTCGAGCAAAATCGTATTTCCCGCCTGGACGTTTTGGAAGCGTTAACCGATATCCGCCGCCAAACCGCCGTGGATGAGACCGGCGTGCCGGACCCGCACAGTTTGCGGAGCATGCGGGTGATTTTGCCGGAGCTATTTTTTGAGGCCGATTTGATTTTCACCGAAACGCCCACACCGGAGGCGATCAACCTGCTCAATCTGTGCGCGATGGCCTTGCGCCGGGCCGGTACCGGCCGCAACCGCGGACGCGGCCGGATCAAAGCGACCCTGTTCGATCCGCACAAGCAGCCGGTTCGGTTTGAACCTTTACGAGAGGAGTTGTTGGCATCATGATTGTACTCCCGATAACCCTGACGTTGTTGGATCCCATATTGGCGACAAGCCTGGGGGGCGACCCCAACAGCAATACCTCCTATCCGTTTATTCCCGGCAGCCTGCTGCGGGGCGCTTTGGCCGGCTATTTTAGCCAGCAAAATCCGGTTGACCTGCCGGTTGACCCGGCGGCAAAGTCACTGTTCTTCAATGGGCATACTTGCTTTTTGAACGCCTACCCGGTTGACGACAGTGACGCGCAAAACCGCATGCTGCCCACGCCTTTAGCCTGGCGGCAGCAAAAAGGCGTTCCGGAGGGGCGCATTCATAATTGGAGCGCCGTCGAAGCCGACCTGGAAAGTCTCGACCAGCCGCGAGGCGTGACCCGTCCGTTCTGCTGGCCGGTCGGCGACCACGTCAAACTGAGCGAACCGCTGCGCTATTTCAATGTGCATAATCGGCGGGCTGAAGACCGCAAGGTTGGCCGGGCCACGGAAGAAAGCGGGGCCTTATTTCGCTATGAAGCCCTGGCCCCCCACCAAATCTTTAAGAGCTACATCTTAATGGATAGCGCTGCCGGCCTTGAGGTCGTGCAGGATTTTCTCGAAAACAGAACCGTTCTGCTGGGCGGTTCGCGGGGAGCCGGGTATGGACGGGTGGAAGTTCATGGGGGGGATAAATTTGATACCGATGACGGTGTATGGCGAGAGATTGAGGGTGAGCCTACCGAAATCGCGGCCGGGTCTGACCTGACCCTGACCCTACTGAGCGACCTGATCATCCGCGATGAATACGGCCAGTACGCCGATCAGCTGACGGCTGAAATGATCAATCGAATTCCGGAGTTGGCCGGAGCCAAGATGGTTGACAGCTTTAAACAAGCGGATTTAGTCGGCGGTCATAATCGAAAATGGTCGCTCCCCCTGGCTCAAACCGTAACGATTCGAGCCGGCAGCGTGTTTGTGCTGCAAACTCAAACCACGTTAACTCCGCCGGCCATTCTTTCTCTGGAGGCCAGAGGCCTTGGCGAGCGGCGAACTGAGGGTTTTGGCCGGGTTGTGATCAACTGGGGCCGTGAGCAAGAAACCTGGTGGCCGGAAACACTTCTATCGGTTACAAGCCCCGCCAACCGCCCCCAAACCTTAGAAGCAGAAAGCCAAAAGCTGGCCAAGTTGATCGTTTCACGGATGTTGCAGCGCAAACTGGATCGATTACTGACCGATAAGATTTTTCAGATGAAGCTGGGAGTCAAAGGGCGCATTAAAGCGAGCCAGTTGGCCCGGCTGCGACTGGTGGTGCGCAATGCGTTGCCCACCGGTGATGTTGAGGCTGTAACCGTATGGCTAAGTGATAAGCATCTAAAACGACGCGCCCGCGATCAATTTGAAACGGCCCGAATTGGCCCGGACCGTTTACGCGATTGGCTGCAACAACAGTTGGCCGCGCCTCAGCAAATTTGGGTCACGTTAGGTGTGAAATACGACAAACTGCCGGTCATCGGCCCGGTCACATCGGCCGAGCGCCTGGACGATGACGTTTTGGCGGGTGAGTATACGCTGCGCTTAATTGATGGGGTGCTGGCCCGAGCCGGCAAGGAGGTAAAAGACCAATGATGACCGGTACAAATGTTAGCGGGTGGCGCAACCCCCGCCCCATTACCGAACGGATTGTGATTGAAGGCAAACTGGTTTTGCAGACCCCGGCCCATTTTAACAGCGGCGATAGTTCTCCGGCCAGCCAGGTGGACTTGACTTTGCTGCGCAACAGCCGCGGGCAGCTCTTCCTGCCGGGCGCGTCGATTGCCGGAGCGCTGCGCAGCTACCTGCGTGATCGAGAGCGGGGCTACCATCAGCGCGAGCAAGACGCCGGGTTGACGACGCTGCTGTTTGGGATGACCAAGAATGATGACGAAACAAAAGAGGGCGAGCAGAGCCGGTTGATTGTTGATGACGCGGTCGCCGAGACCGGCGCGGTTGAGCTGCGAGACGGCGTCAGAATAGAGGCTGAAACCCGAACAGCGGCAGCCGGGGCCAAGTTTGATATGGAAGTCATCGCCGCCGGTACGGCCTTCCCCCTACGCTTTGAGCTGTTGATCTGCGCCGATGACCCAGCCGACCAAATTCAGCAGGCGTTGGCTATGGCCCTGGCCGGCTTTGAAAACGGCGATATCACCATCGGCGCTCGTAAGCGGCGGGGGTTAGGCCGGGTGAAGGTGGCTGAGTGGCGGGTGAACCGCTATGACTTAACCGACCCGAACGACCTGATTAGCTGGTTAACCAACGCGTCGATCACACCATCGCCGGTGGCTTCTATCTTGGCCGGGTTAAGCGCCAATCCATTAGAGATGGATAAGCGTAACTACTTTACCCTTGAAGCCACCTTTTCACTGAATGGCCCGCTGCTGGTGCGGTCCAATGGCGATACGTCGCCCGACGCGCCCGATCTGGTTCACCTGCAAGCCAAGCAGCCCGATGGTGAGCTGAAACCCATTTTGCCGGGGACAAGCCTGACCGGGGTGGTGCGGCACCACGCCCTGCGTATCGCTACCACCCTGCACGGTTCGACCGTGGCTGAACCGTTAGTGGCCCATCTATTTGGCCGCGGCCCTAAAGCTAAACGCGACCAACGTGTCGCCAGGGACAAACAACACGTGGCCAGCCGCTTTGTAGCCGGCGAGGCGGTGGTGAAAAACGTTAAACCCCTGGTCCAGAGCCGGATTCGGATTGACCGCTTTACCGGCGGGGCGTACGAGACCGCGCTGTTTGAAGAGCAGCCGGTTTTTGGCGGCGACGACTCGCGGCTGAAACTGACGATGACCATCCGCAACCCTGAACCATACGAGATGGGGCTGCTGCTGCTGGTGCTGAAAGATTTGTGGAGCAGCGATTTGCCGGTAGGCGGCGGCAGCAGCGTGGGCCGCGGCCGGTTGCAGGGCGTTGAGGCGTCGCTTACGCTGCAAAAAGGTGGTGAACCGACGCTGACTTGGCATATTACGGGAGTCGAAACATTATCGATAACGGGCGCTGTTGATCGGCTGGAAGAATACGTCGCGGCGTTGAGTAATTACAATGGCACAGGAGGTTAAACCGTATGAAACGTGCAATTAGCCCGATCCAATCAGAGGTGACCGCAGCCCCGGTTGCCGAGTTTACCGCGAACCCTGAGCCGTGGTTGGCTCAACAAGCCACTCAATACCAGCTAAAGTACCTTCTAGCCCACGCTGACGACGGCGTGATTTGGGGCGTGTTCGACGGTAACCGGTTCACGTTCTCCAGTGGGGTGGCTCCCAATTCGCCGGACTTTAGAATAGAAACGCTGCGGAGCCTTCGCCTGTTTGGCGAACAGGCCGAACTGCTGTTGTGGCGCGATGAAACCGTTTGGCACAGCCGCCTGGTGGTTGACGGCGCCGGCCCGGCCCGACCGAGCTTTACCGAAAACCAGATGTTGTGGGGCACCGAAAAAAAAGGGAGCAGCGGACGCTTTACCTGGCTGGTTGACGGCAGCCAAGGTCAGAGCCACGCCGTTCCTTTAGACCTTACCGACGAGCATTTCAACCGGCCCGGCCTGGACCTGTTTCGACCGGTGCGCCTACGGGTGCGCCACTATTTGGGCCGCGAGGCCGGGTCCGCCGGAATGCAGCGCATTATCTTGAGCCGACTTGTTGATTTATATGCCGAGGAGCCGAAACGATGACGATACCTAAACACACTGATCCCACCCAACCCAAACGGATAGCCACCGCCCCCTATAATTTTGTACCCCTGCCCGAGAACGTGAGGTTTATGGATTTGCTTCATTTACCGGGCCACGGATCATACCAAACCAACCGCTGCACGGGTACGATCACCTGCCGCCTGACGGCCGAGTCGCCCCTATATGTGAGAAACGGTCAAACCCCGCAGGCATTCGAGAACAATGAGTCATCGCCCGAATTCTTTACCGACCCGGCGACGGGCCGGCCGATTATACCGGGCAGCAGCCTGCGCGGGATGCTGCGTACACTGGTTGAAATTGCCGGATACTGTAAAATTCAGCCGGTAACCGATGACCCCTTGATTTATCGAGTGGTGGGCGATACGACCTCATTTGGCGACCGCTATCGCGAACGGGTTCTTTACGAAGACCAATCCAAACACTATACCCCCTTGATCAAAGCCGGGTATATGAAAAAGCAAGGGTTTGATTGGGCCATTCAACCGGCCCAAACCATCGATGGGACTACCTTTGCCCGCATCTTTATCAAGGAAATCCCGAAGAATCTTGCCACGTTACCCGGCACGAAAAACGCCCGAAAGATTTGGATCAAGCCCGGCCCTTATGGTTACAAAAAGGTGCGCGGCGGTTTTATAAAGGTGAAGTTCTCGGATATCAAGGAATCGAATAGCAGCCCGACCGGGGGTTTTATCGAATCCAGCCTGGTATTTTCCGGGCCAATGCAAAGTAAACTCTTTGAGAAAGTGATTTTTCCGCCGGATGAAGCGGCTGAGCCGATTAGCGTGCCGGATGCTATGGTACGGACCTATCGGGAGCAAATTAGTAAAGAGCAAGAAAAACTGCTGGGCAAGGCGGGCGTTTTGCAAGACGGGCAGCCGGTCTTTTACCTGATTGAACAAGACCGGTTGGTGTTTTTTGGTCATACGATGATGCTGCGCCTCCCTTATTTGCAAAGTCCGCAGGATTTTATTCCGTCACAATTAAAGTCGAAGGAAAAAGTAGACATAGCCGAAGCGATTTTTGGCTATACCGATCTTGACCTTGAACAGAGCGCCCGGGCCGGGCGAGTTTCGGTGACCGACGCCGTTTTGGCCGAGGGACAGACCGATGTTTATCTTACCGAAGATACGATCACCCCTAAGATTTTGTCCGGTCCCAAACCGACCTCATTTCAGCACTACCTGACCCAACCAACGCCCGATTCTCAGGTTGTGGGTCGGACCAAGGACGGCAAGCCCAAGACGAAAGAGTTTTTGAGCCATTATGCCAGCCCGCAGAGTGAAACCGTCATCCGGGGCCATAAACTTTATTGGCATAAACCGGTCGATTGGGCCGATGATAACACCGCCCGCGAATTTATCGAAGATACCGAGTTTTTAGGCCAACCGCAACAAAAACAGGCTGAAGATACGCAGCATACGAAGATAAGACCAATCCGGCCCGGAACGCAGTTTGAGTTTCGGCTGCACTTTACCAATTTGAGTTATGAAGAGCTGGGCGCTTTGCTGTGGGTGCTTCATTTGGGGGCGGGCCAAACGCACCGAACCGAGTTGAATGTTGGTTCAGCCGTGGGTATTGAACCCAAGCAGGAGTATCGCTTGAAGTTAGGGATGGGTAAACCGCTGGGCCTGGGTTCGATTAGAACCGAAGCCCGACTGACGTTGACCGATCGCCAGCAGCGCTATCGCGCGCTGTTGGCCGGCGATGGCTGGGAATTAGGCGAGCAGCCGGAAGAGCAGGTGCGCAGCGTTCACGCCGAGGCGCTGGCAACGTTTCACCAATTTATTCTCAGCCGCGACCCTGACGCTTTTAAGGCTGAGGGTCGCCTAACCCAGCTCAAAGCGCTGCTGAACTGGGCCGGGCCGGATGAAACCCACACGCAGTATATGGAGTTGGGCGCGTTTCGCCGGCGGAAAGTGCTGCCCACGCCGGTGGAGGTCTTACGCAGCGCCCCGTCAGAGAAAACATTTGCCCCACCGCCTGAGCCTGAAGCGGAGAAACCGCCGGTCTACGCGGTTGGCTTTACCTTTGAGGCCACCATTGGCGGGGAATGGGAGATAGGCGGGTCGCCGTTGACCATGCCCAACGGCGACCCGGCCGTACTTAAAGTTTCGCGCAAAAAGGTGAAGAAGTTAAAGGGAAAAACCGTAACCGTTGTGGTTAAAGAGATAAAAAGGGGTGTTTATTACCTGACGGATCAATAATCAGTAGACCGCAAGGCGCCCTTCGATACGGCTTCGCCTACTCAGGATGCTGCGGCCTACTGATAACAGGAACGGTAAATCATGCTCTTAATTAACTTTGCCCATCCCGTAAGCCCCGCGCAGGTGGCCCGCATTGAAGACCTGACCGGTCGAAAGATTAGCCGGCTGATTGAGCGGCCGGTTCATTTCGATCCCGATCAGACTTTGGCCGCCCAAACCGTCCATCTGGTCGATGCGGTGGGGCTGACGGTTGAAGCGTGGCAGCAAAGCCCGCTGTTGTTGAATTTGCCGTCGCTCAACTTTGGCGCGGCGGTTTTGCTGGCCGAACTGCACGGCCGCTGCGGCTATTTTCCGGCGGTTTTACGCTGGCGACCACGGGCGAACCGTCTGCCCCCAGAGTTTGAGGTGGCCGAGGTGATTAATTTGCAAGCGGTGCGCGATCAGGCCCGCCTAAGGAGACTTCAAGATGACGAAACCGAACTCGCCCGGTAGAAATACGTGGTCAACCTATCAGGGCCAAAGTCGGCCCTCGGACCCGGCCAAACCGGCCGCAACGCCCGCGCCGGCCACCGGCCCGATGGTCCGGCTGCCGGCCCACCTGGCGGTGGCGCAATACCGGCTCACCGTCGAGGCGCTTGACATGTTAGACCTGCCGCCCTTTAAAACCAGCGCCTTGCGCGGCGGCTTTGGTCACACCTTTAAGCGGCTGGTTTGCACCCGGCCTTATCTGTGCGAAGCCCACTGCCATTTGGCCAATGATTGCCCCTACGGCTACATTTTTGAAACCACCCCGCCCCAAGACAGTGAGGTGCTGCGTAACTTCAGCGAAATTCCGCGGCCGTTTATCATCCAATCGGCCAACGATTGGCGGCAGAAGATTCCTCGGGGGGAGCGGCTCTCTTTTGGGTTGGTTTTAGTCGGCGCGGCGATTAACCATCTGTCCTACTTTATCGCCGTCTTTCGCGAATTGGGCCGGGTGGGGTTAGGCCGGACTCAGGGCCGGTACCGGCTGCGAGCGGTGGAGGCTATCCCCTTCCCCGGCGGCGATCCCATGACTATCTATGAGGCTGAGACCGATACCCTGCGGGGGCTGGATACTACGATTATCTCCTCGGCCATCGAGGCCGAGGCAGCGCATTTGGCCGCCGACCGCCTTACGCTCAGTTTTTTGACGCCAACCCGCCTGAAGGAGCAGGGACGCTGGATCAACCGCGGGCCGGAGTTTCAAGTGGTGGTTCGCACCCTGTTGGGCCGGCTTTCATCTTTAAGCTACTTTCATTGTAACGAACGCCTGGACGTTGACTTTCGGGGCTTAATTGACCGGGCCAAGACCGTTGAAGTGGCGGCATGCGATACCTATTGGGAAGATTGGTCGCGTGTTTCCGGCCGCCAAAAGCAGCGCATCGAGATGGGCGGCCTGGTGGGCCAGGTGACGTACAGCGGCGATCTGGCCCCGTACCGGGCGCTGTTGACGCTGGGCGAGTTGATCCACGTGGGTAAGGGGACGGTTTTTGGCAACGGGCAGTATCGGATTGGGAGGGGATAAACCCTATGCACGACAAAAAACAGGATTTGCAGACATTGATCGCCACTCACTCGCGGCGGTTGCAGAAGTTGAATGAGCAGAGAGCCTTTAGGGGCATTGCCACGCCGCCGGAGGTGTTGATCGAGATTGAGAATATCGAGAATGAACTGCGCGGGTTGGTCGTTGATTTGAGCGCCTTTGCCGCGCCGCAGCGTACGCAGCAGCCGGACGCGCCGGTGATCCATCTGCATAACTGGGGCCGCCCGCCGGCCGAGCCGCCGGACGCGGCGGTGTATCTCAACTGGCAAGCGCCGGGCCGATTTGAAGAGCTGCCCGACCGCACCCGCCGCGTGCCGACGCCGGCGGTGTGGGCCGATGACCTGCTGCCGGCGCTGCGAGCGCTGCCGCAGCAGATGGCCGCCCAGGAATGGGTGCGTTTGGAGGGCAAGGCCGCGCTATCGACCGGCTTGGCCTTGGGGACGATTTTCCGGGCCAAGGAGCGCTACCGGCTGGAGGTGGCTCAGTTTGTGCCGGATAAGGGCCACACCGAATATTGGGCTTCGAACGCGCAGCCGCCGGCCGGCGTGCCGGACCCGCGCTTTGGGCTGCACGTGGCCGAGCGCCCGCCCGACGCCCCCGCGACGACGGCCACGGCTGAGGATATGGTGGTCGTGGTCGGCGCGTTGAATACAACGGCCATCGCTAAGGTTTTGGAGGATGTGGGCCGCTACTTTGGCGAGCCGGCGGCGTTCAGCGCCATCGCCGCCGGGCAGTCCGATGGGATCCGGGCGGTGAAGGCGGTGCTGGCCCTGGAAGCGACCGCCGCCACCCAGGAGGGCCGCCCGTTGGAGGGCTGGGAAGCCGCCGGCCTGGCCCGCTCATCGACCGCGTTGGTCAATAATTTCAAGCAGCGGGTTAAACCGGCCCGGCTGCACCTGTTTGTGGCCGGCCCGCTCAGCCTGGCTGTGTTTATGGGCCATTTCTGGATTCATATCGGCTGCCCGGTGCAGGGTTATGAGGTGGTGGGAACGGAACCGGTGTATGCGCCGACGTGTTTGATTGAGGGGTTGTGAGGGTAGCCCTCACCCCCAACCCCT